>CANQYL010000024.1 GCA_947628035.1 uncultured Akkermansia sp.
CGGAGGAGGTCAAAGAACAAATTGGTGGTGATACAAAAGCGATAAGGTATTTTGGGGATAGATACTACGCCATACCCAGTCGAGAACCCGGCATCTGGTATCCCCCACACGCGTGGGTCGGCTATCAGGGCAATTTAACGAACCGGAAACCAGTGAATTATCCTTGGGAAACAGATACGTCCCAAGATATCAATATTTTCATGGAAAAGCTTGATTTGAAAAAGTTTGCTAAATTGATCTACGGCAATCAGCCGGGTCGAATCTTTTTCATGAAAGGAGAAAGAGAGATATGCTCTTATACACGCCTTATAGCGGGGTATGTTCCCCCAAGCGTGTATGTTCCTGCACGTTTTATAACGGAATCGGACTTAAATCTTTCGATGTTGATGAATAATATCGCTCTTCTCTTCGAGCTTGAAAGGGACGGGTGGATTACTAAAACGGGAAGGAACTCATGGCGATGGACAGCTCAGGCAAGGGCGTTGAAAAAGGATAAACAATCCACCCTCTCAGATATGGATATGCAGGCACGGGATTATTTCAAAGCCCTGACACTGATCAAGGATGGTGACGAGTCACTGCCGCCCATACCCTGTCGAGTTATCAAAACGTGTGAGGCGGTAGGTATGATTGATGCTGAGGTACGACTTATGAGGAAAAATGAGGGTTGCAGCATGGGATCGCTGCCAAAGAAAAGATATTTTACCGTGGATGACGAGGTCGGATACTGTGTTTTATTGGTGACGACCCCTCGCTTACAATCGGAGGGAAAGAAGCAGAGTTACGTCCAGTTGAGAGTTTTTGCAACGGACGGGGATATAAGGGGAACCTACGGCGTCAACATGGAGAGAATCCTTCAGGAAGGGGGAATACCCAAACGCATATGCCGCGTTATTTATGACAAGAAACGATGAATGTGAACGGCAGAGACAAATGCAATTTTTTACTGTGAATTGCAGGGGTCAATGCAACATTTTATGTAACTTGTCTCATTTAATTTTGCGATCCAGGATATGAACCCGGAAAAAGAATACATCATCGTTAATTATAGTCTCACGGGGAAAATGGAGTTTTTTCGTGACGAATATATGCAAATGCTCAAAGGGTATAGTTTCCCTATGCCCTGTGTCGAGATGCAAATTGAACGCGGAACAATTCATTTTGCATGGGGATATGGGAAAGCGAAGAATTTATGCGAGTGGACTTTTGGGAACCATCTCATAAGATGCTTATTTGTAGGGGAAATGATGCCCTTGCGTGCGAGACTCGAGAATAAGTACCAGGTATGTCCATGGATTGATTGTACTGAGCAGATGGGAGATCTTTTAAGATTTGGATTTCCGCAGGGATTTCTCGTACAAAGGATAGAAAGGCATGATGTCCCTCATAGTTTGAAGGGAGGGAGCATACTCGACACAAAGATTTTTCAAGAAAAAGTGGAGGCTCTTTTGGACGACAATCTGAAAAGAATAGCGTGTCTAGAAAGAGAGCCAAACAGTCCCGATTTATATAGCATTAACGGACTGTACAGTCTTTACAAGGAACTAGAAGCTCAAAGCATTGTGGTGAACAGGGAAGCTCTGCGCACCCAAAGTCACATCTGCATGGAATTCATTACAGACCTACTCACTCGCAAGTTTACGCAGGATGAAGAATGTTCCTCTGCGAAATAGCGAGGATAAATGCAATTTTTTTGTGACTTGTCTCATTGAATGATACGCTCTCCAAAAAATGAAAATGACTCTATATTGTCTCATTACGGTGTTGATATTGTTTGCATCGGTACTTTCAGTGTTCATCTTCCCTCTATTGAAGCCGGACCTTCCGGAAGAAATGCAATTAAGTGGAATAAGGGTATCTTCCATCTATTTTGACTCACTCGATTTAAAAACGTCATTATCAGAGAAAGAGAAGGAATTCGTGTATTCATGGTTACAAACGTTGAACGGGAGAGAGTATCGACTTGATTTGGCGTCGTACGTCCCTGAATTTTGTTTAAAATCTAATGCTTTTGATATAAACATGAACCCAAATTGCATCGTTGTGAACGTGTACTCATCAAAAAAGGGCGGTCGAGGCCGACAGTACTCAAGAAAAACAAATAAACGTGATGTTGAAGTTATACGTTTTCTGATACAAAAATTTAACCTAGAACAAAAGAAAATAGATTACCACAAGCACTACAGAGGAAGATAGATGAAGTTTTGACGGATAATGAAGAAAATACACAGATGGTGAGAGCCAACCATCAAACAATTCTAACGATGAAAAATAGACTCTGTCCTATTACAATGTTGTTGAGGTTATAAATTGCGAGGATAAATGCAACAAAGGGCAAAAGAAGCCATGATGACGTACCGTGCCACAAGCAAGGTGCTTTCCACCGACCCGAGCGGACTGAAGGGCGACACGACCACGTGGGAGTATGATTTGGCCACGGGGTTGGAGCTTCGCAAGACCTACGCCGATGGCAAGGGGACGGTGAAGACCTATGACGCGTACAACAATCTCGCCACCGTGACGGATGCACGTGGGGTGGTAGCCACTTACACGTACAATCTGAGCCGACGTTTGCTGACGGGCATCAACTTTAGTGACGGCACGCCCGCACAGAAGTTTACCTACAATTTCCTCGGTCAGTTGACAGCGGTGCAGGACGCTTCCGGAGCGCGCAGTATCAGCTACGGTCGGTATGGAAGCCAGCTGGAAGAGGTGCAGCAAATCGCCTCATCTCGCTTCCTTTTGCAGGAACAGCGGGATACCTACGGTCGCGGCACAGGGTACATCCTGAAGCGCAACGGAAACCGCCAATGCGCAGCTTCCATAACGTACGGCACACTTGGGCGCATTGCTTTGGCAGGATTTATCCATGCCGGGGAGGAGCACCAGTTCCGTTACGGTTACCTTACAGGCAGCAACCTGCTGCAATCGCTCGCCATGCCGAATGGGGTGACGCTCACGCAGAGTTACGAGGAGAAGCGAGATCTGCTTACGGGCATGGATTATGTGCGGGACAATAGTCTCATCACGCAACGCGAGTACAATTACGACGCGCTCGGGAGACCGACGACCCGCGATACGCGCTATCCGGGCAAGGCGGTTCATCATGCTGACGCCTTCACTTACAACGAGAGAAGTCAAAGCGCCCGACGGCTGGCAGGGCGATTAGACAAAAGCGCAGCTTTTGCCCCGAAGGGGCGAGGCGTCGATGGGGCGGGGCCGAGTCAACCCATCCAGTGGAGCAGCGAAATGTATGATGTTGAACTGGGACTCGTGTACTACAACTACCGCTACTATAACCCCACCAATGGCAGGTGGACGAGGAGGGATTTATTACCAGAAGTTAGGGTTTGTAATTTATATGAGTTTACTTTGAACGCTCCTATTTTTCAGAATGATATCTTAGGATTAGTTTCATACTCTCTACAAGGTTGCACTTTGCATGTGACGATTAAATGGAAACTTAATTTTAAGCCAAAAAATGCATGGAATGAATCTCAAATGAAAGAATGGGAATTTCAAGCAAAAGAACTTGTGGAATCATATTATAATGCTCCCCGGATGTTCAGATGTGTGAGTACAGATAAAAAATGTTGTATGTGTCGTCATGGTATAAATGCCAAAGTTGAGATTGATATGGTAAAGTATGGTGCGGATTTTGAGGTAGAAGTGCAATACATCAGTGGGACAAGTAGTGTTACGGGGGGACCCCAAGGGTATGGAAGTGCTAAATTTGATAGAGAAGATCTTGAACCAGTTGAACGTCAAGGTAAAAACAAAAATGAAACGATTGAACAAACGCCCATAATCCATGAAACCGGTCATATGCTAGGAGTACCTCACCCTGGACAACGTCTCCCTGAAGGACAGCGTCCTGTACGAAACTCACGTGAAGACTATAGAATAGATCCCTATTCGCTTATGGGACTGGGCATGGAATTACGTTTAGTAGATTACAATGATATGTTTTGTAAAAAAATACCCCAAAAAGAAAATTGTACTAATTGGGAAGCAACAGATGTGGAATATCCCGACTATAACCATATGGCTTAGAATCGTCATTCAATAGGAAACAAATTATGAAATATTCTATTTTTTTATTTTTAGTAATATATTTAATTTTTTTCACAGCTTGTGAAAAAAAAGAATCATTCGGTGTAAGAATTGAATCGGATAATATTAATAAAATTGTGTGTAAAATTCAAACAGAACAACTTTCTGAAGAAGAGATAGCGGATGAATTAGATAAATTTATCAACGAAATCTGGTGTACATTATCACTCGATAGCAACGATGAGAGTAACGCGGATAGAAATGTTGCTGAAGTGTACGATTTCACGTATAGTGTTAAATTTTTGGATGATAATATGAAAGAATGTAATGATAGACGTGCGCCATATGTACGAGTGAGTCCAATAGGAAAAATACAATTCCCATCATTTGTTACTCCTAATACTGGGTGGACGTTACAAATTTTGTGCCCGGAATGATATATGTGAAAAAAGCAGCAACAGCTCCATTTTAGGAAGTCAGTGTGGATTGCAAGAATAAATGCAACATATGACAGAAAATGTGAGTTGCAAGAACAAATGCAACAGATGGTAGATATGGGGTGATGCTCAATTTAAACCACAAAGCCAAGCGCGATCTGCTTACGGGCATGGATTACGTGCGCGACAATAGTCTCGTGACGCAACGCGAGTACAATTACGATGCGCTCGGGAGGCCGACGACGCGCGATACGCGTTACCCGGACAGGGCGGTTCATCATGTTGACGCTTTCGCTTACAACAAACGTAGCGAACTCACAGGCGCGCTACTTGATGGGAATGCCTACACCTATGCCTACGACAACATCGGCAATCGCGAGATCGCTCAGGAAGCCGCCGAGGATATCACCTACGATGCTAATGATCTGAACCAGTACACGCGCATCAGCACGAATGGCGAGGACTTCACGCCGGAGTATGATGCAGACGGCAATCAGACGCTTGTCCAGACCACGACCGGCATCTGGCACGTCACCTACAACGGACAAAACCGAGCCATCAGGTTTGAAAGCGAGGACGGTCGTACCGTCATCACCTGCGGATACGATTACATGGGACGCCGTTTTGAGAAGAAGGTGACCGTCGATGGCACTGTTACTCTGCACGAGCGCTACATCTACCGAGGCTACCTGCAAATTGCTGCGCTCGACATGCTTCACGATACTTCCCTCATCCACTCCATCATCTGGGATCCGACGCAGGAAATTGCCACGCGTCCCCTTGCCATCCGCGAGAACGGCACATGGTACACCTATGGTTGGGATCTGACCAAAAACATCTGCGAGCTATACGGGCAGGAAGGTTTCATCCGCACGGTTTACACGTACTCACCCTACGGACAGGTCCGCGAGAATGAGAGTACAACTCAAAGCCTCCGAGGGATCGGAGGGGGATTGGACAATGCGGAAGCATTGCCCGAAGGGCGAACCGCCGATGGAGCAGTGGTGAGTCAACCCATCCAGTGGAGCAGCGAAATGTATGATGTTGAACTGGAACTCGTGTACTACAACTACCGCTACTATAACCCGCTTGACGGCAGGTGGACGAGGAGGGATCCGGAGGGTATCAGTGCTGGTCTTAACCTTTACCTTATGGTGTATAATAACGTTATTTCAAACTATGATAAATTAGGGAAATATTTTATCGGGAAAAACGTGGCTATTCAATTAACAGAGGATGTGAATGATTCTTTGAATGCGCCTCACGCTAAAACACCGAATTTTCAAGGTCTTATCGATACAGTAGATGACCTCGTATGGTTTTATCAGTGCATCAAAACAATGACGGTCATGAGCCATGGAAATTCGTCTCATTCTGTAATAGGTCAACCCGGAAAAGAGTGCCGTACGTGTAACACGGAAACAAGTGTTATAGATCCGGAAAACGCACGGCAGTTGTTTTTACAGTTTAAAAAGGAAGAGGTGTTTTGTCATTCATGTGTTATTTATTGGTTGTCATGTGAAACAGGCAACGGGGTCTTACCTCAGGTGATAGCGAGTACAACTGGTTGCACCGTATATGCACCAATTGGGCTAGTAGAAAGTGGAAGCGAGCATGACCCTTTAAATTCAAAGGTATGTGAAAAATATGATTTCCAAAATGACAAATGCCTAAAATATTATCCCCAAGGAGAAGGTTTTGAGAAATTTGAGCCCTAATATAATATAAAAATATTATTCAGGGACATTTAATATACGCAACAAGTGAATATACATATCCAAGGAGAAAGAAGGTTTAATAATTTTAGGACCAAAAGTATAACATAGTAGAAGAGATGTTATTTTATGATGAATAAGTTTATTTTCTCGATAGCGGTGATTCTTACTGCAATGCTGGGGCAGCAATGTGCGCCAAGTTACATAGAGGAGCTTCCGCCACATGATTTCCTGGAGGGGGTTGATAAGGTGATCTACATAGAGGGGAACATCTTTGATAATATGGACGATCAGGTTAAACGTGAGCTGGGGATGCCGCTGGAAAGGAGGTGTCCTAGGTCTAGAGAAGAAATAACGGGGACACGATTGAAACAATTGAGGAAATTTCTTTTAGATTACCCTAGCAAAATAGTAGATGAAACGAGAGAAAAACAACAAGTCATTAATCTTTCCGGGCCTTTTTCTCGCTATGATGGCAGCTATACGCGATTGCTGATACCCGGAAAGAAGGGAAAGACAGTGCTTATAGCTTTACAAACAGAAGAAGAGGCTGAGAAGTTTTTTATGATAGTAGGTCGGGAAGATCGAGCGAAATATATGCGGGAGAGATTCTTGATGAGGAAGCGTGGAAAAAGAGATAAGTCCCGGTGAAAAAGAAATGTAACCAATTCCGCTACGGTTACCTTGCGGGCAGTAACCTGCTGCAATCGCTCGCCATGCCGAACGGGGTGACGCTCACGCAGAGCTACGAGGAGAAACGCGACCTGCTCACGGGCATGGATTATGTGCGCGACAATAGTCTTGTCACGCAACGCCAGTACAGTTACGACGCGCTGGGAAGACCGACGACGCGCGATACGCGCTATCCGGACAAGGCGGTTCATCATGCAGACTCCTTCACTTACAACAAGAGAAGTGAGTTAACGGGAGCCTTGCTGGGTGAGGATGCCTATGCCTATTCATACGACAATATCGGCAATCGCGAGATTGCTCAGGAAGCCGCCGAGGATATCACCTACGACGCTAATGATCTGAACCAGTACACGCGCATCAGCACGAACGGCGAGGACTTCACGCCGGAGTATGATGCGGACGGCAACCAGACGCTCATCCAGACCACGACCGGCATCTGGCACGTCACTTACAACGGACAGAACCGAGCCATACGCTTCGAAAGCGAGGACGGGCATACCGTCATCACCTGTGGCTACGATTACATGGGACGTCGGTTTGAGAAGAAAGTAGTCACCAATGGCACAACAACCCTGCACGAGCGCTACATCTACCGTGGCTACCTGCAAATTGCAGCCCTCGACATGCTCCATAATGCCTCCCTCATCCACGACATCATCTGGGATCCAACGCAGGAAATTGCCACGCGACCGCTGGTCATCCAAAAAGACGGCACATGGTACACGTACGGTTGGGAGCTCACCAAAAACATCTGCGAGTTGTACGGGCAGGAAGGGTTCATTCGTACCATTTACACGTACTCACCCTACGGACAGGTCACTGCGGAGGGGGATATCACCCAGTGCATCCAGTGGAGCAGCGAAATGTATGATGCCGAGCTTGGATTCGTGTATTACAACTACCGCTACTATAATCCCACTGATGGCAGATGGATAAATAATATTATAAGTGCTGTAAATGATAATGTACCGTCCGTGAAATGCGATTGCACATACGAAGTCAGCTAAAACAAGAGGACGTAACATGCCCTTTATATAATGTGTTAACTTATTTACTATAGGCGTGGTCTATAAATCAAACATGTATATGTGGAATTATATATATAGAAACAAGATTGATGAGCTAGGATTGCCCGATTCCCATGCATCCAGAAGACTTGTAGTAATTTTTTGTATAGGAGTCTTGATAGTTTGCCTATTAATGACCAGTCCATGGATTGTAACATATTTATATGCCCGCTACCACTGGTATAAATTAGGGTATAACATTCCTGGAATTTGCTGCGTTGCTAATTCTATTTATCATATTTGGTTTATGTATTGGATATTTAAGTATTATCGAGGTAAGGATAACTATATAGCTTACGGGGATATTTTTATGATGTTTATATGCCTAGCGTATCAAATCGCCTTTTATTTTATATTGGCGAGACCTATAATGAGTAAGTTAATGAGTAAGTTAGAGATGCTCACTTGATTACAGACCGAAGCAAACTATTTGGAAATGAAACTGTACATACAAACTCTTTGTGTTAGCGCTTTGATACCTGTGTCATCAGCGGAATCGAATATCCATGAAACTCAGACTGCAATTATGCGGGAAATTCCTGCAATGCTAAGGGGGCAAACATTAAAAGACAAGCAAATCATAAATGGCTGCACTGTGACAAGGAAGCTTATCACCAGGCAGTGGGCGGAAAGAATGCAATATGAACGATTGAGAGACCGTATGTCTGAGGGAAAAACATACATATTAATAGCAATATCTGCTGGAGAAAGGAAGAAGCGCTCGGCAGGTGGAGGCACTCTCATTATACTGTACGATAAAGACACCCATGAGTGCCTTGACTTCTACAGAACGAAGTAGTGTGCATTGTAAGAACAAATGCAACCTTTTATATCCTATTGTATTTCATTTTGTAATCCACTCATGTCGATCACATAAAGAACTAGACAACTTAATGAGTAACCGTAGTAAACAGTGCCTGGCTGAGCGAATCGTGGTATGTCCATACACGTGCCTGAGCAAGGTTGCATCCCCACTTCAAATCCGGGGCATCAAAAATCAACACTGTGGTAGGTCAGAGCCAAGAATAAATGCAACAGAGAATTAAAGAAGCCATGACAATTCATAGAATAATCAGGCGGATTATTTTAGGCTTGGGACTATCACTCCTGTCTCTCTTGGCATTAAATTCCCCGGTGAGGGCCGTTACCGGGACGGATGTGGGAGGAGGCGTATACGAATTCGATTTTGGCCAACTTGCCTTGGGAAGAACCTCCGTCGAAGAGTGTCCGAAGGGAGAGCGACTTTATCCGCTGATTTGTTGCTTTGATACTTCTACTATTTCCCCGAGTTCTACTTGGATTGGGAATCGTGTCCTTCGTCTAAACGTTCTGGCCTTTGAAAAGGGAGAAAACCCGATTGATGTTTTGAAAAAAGCGGAGGATTTCCCTAAGGAATCTATCTATTATTTCGTGAAATCGGATCCTTACACCAAAGTACATAATGAGATTCTGGCTGGTATAAAAACACCATGTTGGATAGTTTTTCGTCAAGAAGACAAAAGCGGGTATCGGAGACTGCTCCCGGGAGCAAGCATGGTACCGGCTCCACCTTTGTATGCCTTGGGCAGTATGCAATCAATTGATGAGTATAAGGCATTGGGAAAAGCAGAAAAAAGTATAGTCTACTATTACAAAGCAGGCAAACTACATATAAACCATTGGGTTGTCGTAACTCCCTATTTATCATCGGTCAAAGAAAAAATCGGGGAAGTATGGAGACCGGTTGCCTATACGATAAGAACTCAATTTCCCGATAAAGGATTGTCCCGTGAACTTCGTGAATTTTACGAAAAGTTTGAATATCACGTAACGAAATACACGCCAACGGAATTGAAAAACTATCGAATGCATAAGGGGCTGTATCCTGTTATAGATTTGGATTTGGAGAAAAAAAGTGCTGTAATTCTTTACGCTGCTTCCCATGGTACATATCCTGAAGATCATCCGGGTTTCAAATGTTCGGTGCAAATTCGGGGCAAGGAGGAAAGCGAGGGCTTCTTTACTCCGGACACCGCAGAAAAAATATCGAAAGCTCGTCAGTCCGGCGAACCGCCCGTCATATACCTTGTCGGTCGATACGACGCAAAACAGAAGGTATTTATCGCAGAGAAATGGATGGAGGAGGCACAGATTATCTCAGACATCAATTTTAAAGCAGGAACGTTACCCCCAGGAATGGATGCTAATGGGACTCCGGAACATAAGAATGGCGAAGTGTACAAAGATGAAGGAAGCTCGGTATGGGAGAATACGGGGGAGGTAGAAACCACATGTAAACAAGATCAGCAGATACAAGCTTATCTTGCTTCTTTAGTGGGCTTACAGGCACATTATTCTTTGGGTGATCAAAATTGTCGGGCTTTCTCACAGAATGTTCGGAATGAAGTGGAAAGAGAGCTTAAGCGAAACATTAGTTCAACTCAATAAAAAATATGGTATTATGAAAAAGAAGTGTGCATATTTGTTGTTAATTATATGTGCACTAATGGGCTTATTTCTACTTTGTCCCTATCATCATATAAAAATTGGTGATCATCAAACCATAAGCGTATGGAAGTCTTATAGTGGGGGTATGTGGTTTGACTATCCTTCCCAATTTGGAAACGAGACAAAATTTGAAGAATGGTTAAAGTATAGCGAGAAACAACATTATTCACTTTTCTGTGAATTATTTCGATTTTCTTTTCACAGAATAAACTTCGTAATGAACATTAATCCAAAACTAAAAAATCCGGATGCGCAATTTCAATTTTCAGAATACGAAGATAAGGTGTTTTATTATAGAAGTGGTTTTTGGGAATATTCGAGAGATATGACGGATGTAGATCGAGAGTTTCTGAAATTTCTGAACAAATGTTTTGATTCTCTGAAAAAAAACAAGTAATGGTACTTTAACCCCGCACATATCACCTGTGCATGGCAAAGACACATGCAACAAGTGAGAGACAGAGGGAGATGCTCAACTCAAGCCACAAAGCCAAGCACGACCTGCTCACGGGCATGGAGTATGTGCGTGTGAATTGCAAGGACGAATGCAACGGCAGACGAAACGAACCAAGATGACGTAACGAGCCGCAGTCAAGGTGGTCTCTACCGACTCGACTGGGATGCAGAGAGTTACGACTGCAAAGCTCACACGATCTCACACGATCAACGACTCACAAATTGAGTCAAAGTCAACCATTTCTTCGTAATTCAGTGGAGCCATCGGAGTGAAGAGTAAGGATGTGTTTACCGGAGGGATCGGAGCAGTAACGTTTTTCATAGGACTCGCAGGGGTTGCCTTCGGCATCCCAGAAGAATTCTCGGATGAGGGCTCCATCCTGTCCGTACTCGCAGACGCGTTCTGCGTAACCGAGGGCTGTGTTCATGCAGGGCAGACCATCAGCATCGTTAAAGCATTCCCATTCAACTTTTCCATTAGGTGTGAGACGGGTAAGTTTTTCTGCGCATACATCTGATTTCCTACGCATATTGCCATTTTCGGAACAATAACGTTCGCGCAGCAGGGTGCCGTCGCGGGAGGAATCAGTCAGGATGGAGCAAGCCCCGGAAGAAGGATGATGGGCGTGTTCACCTGCGGCGGTGTACCACGAGGTCATGCAGCATTTGCCGTCGTCGGTGTGTTGACATACCTCTTTGGCAATGCCGGAGGCGTTGTCTGCCGGAATCCCGGCAATGAGGTTGGTACGCGTAGAGGTGCCGTGGGTATCATCGTAGAAAAAGACAACGTGAGATTCGCCGCGGCAGTTGATGACAGGGTTTCCCTTGCCGTCTTTATATTCAATGGAAATGGGACGGTTCTTTTCATCGTAGGTGATGCATTCCATGGCGTATCCCGGCATTCGGGGAACGACGGCATTCCCGGCACGATCCATAAAAGTGGTACAAGTCCGACGTCCTTGGCTATCGTAGCGGAAAACGCGGGCATGGACACCGGAGGCGTCGGTAGTCGGTTCGCCGGTGGCGGTGTAATTGCTTTTTGAGATGAGGCGGTCATGGTCGTCGTAGGTGAGGCGCTGCTCGGCGACGGAACTCCCCGGCATGGCAGAGGGATGTCCTTCGGCGCTGATATGAACCAGGCGCTCAAGTCTGCCATTTTTCCCGTATTCAAAGCGCAGATGGGGGATGGCAGGGAGAGAGGAGGAGGGGAGTTCATCAATGCCGGACGGTTCCGAGGCGTCTGAGCTGTTGAAGAGACCGCTGTAGCAGCGTACAGCTTGAAACTCGGCGTCGCGGGTAAAGGCGTGGAAGAGGCCCATGCCCAGAACACCAATGAGCAACCCCATGGCCGCCAGTGTGCCCATGTATCCCCACGTATAGCGAAGGAAACCCGCTAGTCTCTGCATGAGTGCTTGGAACATGGTGTGGTTTTTGTGTGGAAAGTGAGAATTGTCGTGTTGACTCTCAAGGGAGACGCGATGTTGAATAACTTGTGGAATGAGATGGGGCCGTCACTTCCATCTGTCCCCATAAAACTTTCCCCGCCTCTCGCAGTCACTCCCGCTCCGCCCCTCCCGCGCGAAGCGCGCGAACTTCTAAATCGAAAATTATCCATCGTAAATAGGCAAACGCTTCGCGTTTGCCCCGGGTTATGACTTGCAATAGAGGACACTTCCGTTATAATGAGATGCATGGAGAGGACACTGGTGAAAGAAGCCCTGACTGCACCGTATGCATTGCAAGAGATCCGAGTGATGGGGTGGGTGCGGACGCGTCGAGACGCCAAAACATTTTCATTCCTGGAAGTAAACGACGGAACGAGCTTGGAGAACATTCAGGTGATAGTGGATGCCGGGATACCGGGGTATGAGAGGATAGGGGCAATGGGCACGGGAGCCTCCGTGGACGTGGAAGGGGAGCTGCTCGCCAGTCAGGGGAAACAGAGATGGGAGATACGCGCGAGGAGCGTGCGGCTCGTAGGGAGGGTGGCCGAGGATTATCCGCTGCAGAAGAAGCGGCACAGTCCGGAATTTTTGCGCACCCTCCCACACTTGCGACCGCGAACAAACCTGTACGGCGCTCTATTTCGCACACGCTCCCGAGTAGCGGCGGCGGTGCATCGCTTTTTCTTGGAACGAAACTTTGTGTGGGTGCACACGCCTATCATCACGGCATCGGATTGCGAGGGTGCGGGGGAGATGTTTCGAGTGACGACGCTGAATCCTATGGCGACGAACGCGGATTACTCGCAGGATTTTTTTGGAAAACCGACGAGTCTGACGGTATCCGGGCAGTTGGAGGGTGAGGCTTTTGCTTGTGCTCTGAGCCGTATTTACACCTTCGGACCGACTTTCCGTGCGGAAAATAGCAACACGACAAGGCACGCAGCCGAGTTTTGGATGATTGAACCGGAGGTGGCGTTCTGCGACTTGGCGGGCGATATGCAGCTGGCGGAAGATTTCCTCAAGTATGTCGTCAGCGATATGCTAAGCGATACGAGCGGCGACTTGGATTTCTTCTGTCGTTTTGTCGATCCGGGGCTGCGTGAGCGGCTGGAGTCTGTGCGAGATCGCGCGTTTGTGCGCTGCTCGTACACGGAGGCGGTGGAGCTCATGCAGCACAGCAATCACCCCTTCGAGTACAAGCCTCACTGGGGAATGGATCTTCAGACGGAGCACGAGAGGTTCTTGACGGAGACACATTTCCACGCGCCCGTGATCGTTCACGACTACCCGCGTGAGATTAAGCCGTTTTATATGCGTACTAACGAGGATGGACGCACGGTGACGGCCATGGACGTGCTCGTGCCGGGGGTGGGTGAGCTGATGGGAGGCAGTCAACGTGAGGAACGCGAGGAGGTGCTGGTGCAGAACATCCGCCGATTTGGAATGAATGCGGAAGGCTACGCCCATTATGTGGACTTGCGGCGTTTTGGCAGTGTGCCGCACGCCGGATTTGGGGTCGGTTTCGAGCGTCTTGTCATGTTCGTCACCGGTGTGTCCAACATACGTGACGTCCTGCCTTATCCACGGACACCCGGAAATTGCGAGAGCTGATCGGAACTTGCCACGGCAACCGCATTTGAGAGAAATGAAACCACGAGGGAATGCACCCGCTCCTCACATCCCGCGCGTAGCGCGCTAACTTTCACATCGTAATTCGTAAATAGGCAAACGCATTTCCTAATGCGTTTGCCCCGCGTTTGGGGTTTGCCATCCGACATAAATTGTGATAATATCGAAAGAGTATATGAAGACTACAATTTTGCATCGCTTTTTTCTAGTCGCCCTTACCGCAGCTTGGAGTGCGTTTTCACAATCTTCTCCGGAGCGGATTGACTCGTCGCCGGCCGCCGATTCGGTACCGGAGAAGACCGACACCCCCCCCCCTCCGTTGACACGCCGTCGGCGGACGATGAAAAGTCGGAGGAACCGTCGGCAGAGCAACGTGTGGAAGCTATCAATAAGCGTTTATCCGAAATTAAGCAGATGGTAGATTCGGTCAAAACTGACACACAGACTATCCTCTTGGATCGCTACAAGCGCAACGAGAGTCGTGTGCAGGAAAGAGTGAAGGCAGCCCTGAAGGCGAAGGGCGAGTTGGATGCCGCAACGCAAGAGAGGGAAGCTGCGACCGGCGTGGCTTTTGAATACGACGTCATTACTCGTGCCGATACAGAAGATTTTGTAAAAAAAGGGGATGCTCTGATTAAGAAAGCTCTCTCTGCTCTGGGGGCGAAAGGTGAAGGGGATCAGGTGCGTGGCTTGGAACTCTACGCACAAATAAGTGAGAATTATCGGGGAGCTGTCAAGTATGACAATGTGAAGAAAAAGGCCAAGGTGGTGATGGAGAAATTCGCCAAGAAATGGAATCGTAGCAGGGAAAATTTGGAGAGAGTTCGACAAAAGGCTCAACCTGCAACACTGAAAAAATGGGAAGCTAACGAAAAACGTCAATATGATCGTCTGTCTGATGAGCTCTCCGCAGCCGGAAAGGAAATCAAGAAAGCTTGGTTCCTTCCGCAACAGGATAATATGCTCATGCTCAATGATGCCTGCAATACGGCGAGGACGGCTTTGTCCACCATGGAGAAGGAAGACACGGAAGAGGGCGGAAGGACAGAGGAGGTTCTCAACCGATATTGGGATCTGTTGGATCATGCGAGGCAGAAGATGATGGAGGGAGAGTACGACGAGGGGAGCAAGATGTTGTCTGAAAATGAGGTAGTCTCGGATTTGCGCTCCCTCAGAGGAAACAGCATTTCTATGGATATGCGCACTTCACTCACCTCCCAGCTTCAAAAATTACGCTCTGAATTGCAAGCCCGAAATAGCAACGACCGCAAAATTGCCCAAAAAATCTCACGTGCTGAACTTTCCCAGAAACTCAGTCTCAAGGCAGCAGATGATCTCGTGAAAGGAATGGAGGACGATTTTGCTCGTATCAAGGAAGCTGAGCAAAGAAGAGTCACTGCGGCCGAAGCTCGTGAAAAGGAAAAAGCTAAGGCGGCTGCCGAGAGAGAAGCGGCTATCAAGAAAATGAGAGAAGGCGATAAGGAGGATTCGACCACTGATGAGGACAGTGAAACAAGTTCGGGAGGCGAGGACGAAACAGACAAAGAAGACGCCAGCGATGAGAAACTTCGCGAGAAGGAGCAAGGTGGTGAGGAGGAGGCTTCTGAAGGGGATGATGAGGAAGAGACATCGGATAGTGAGTGATCCATGAAAGTAGTGTCGGTAGGTATGGCGATGATTCTGGCTGCACCGGTTTGGGTGTGTGCCACGGAGGGCACGTCTCCACAGGAGTATGATGCAGCTTTTGAGCGTTATATCGCATTGGGTGATGAGCTGTCGCTCTTGCTGGAGAAGGCTCAGGACAAGAGGAGCGCCGAGACACTGGCAGGAGAGCTGCAGGGGGTTCTTCTTCGGGTGGATGAATCCAGATTGGAGATGCGAGCGATAACGAACCTCACAGAGGATCAGTCGCGGCACATTCGGGAAAAGTACGAGAAGCGTATGCGTACTTCATGGGGGAAGGTCTATGACCAGATATACCGACTGCAAAAGAGTCGCTGCTATGATTCCGTTGCCTTACTCAAACCCTTTAGCATTCTATGTTCTTTCTTAGAAAAATGAGAATTCGACTGATCATCTTGCCCGTACTTCTTTTGGGGTGTTTCGTGACTGCGCAGGATAGGATTACCCTCACCTCTCCGCTGCAGCAGGAACAACTCCCACCGGAGGAGAAGCATCTGCGGACGGGGATCATCATCCTCGCTCAACTTTGTAAGACGATGTCTCAGGTCAATGATCCCCAGTCTGCCCAGGCAGCCGTGCCAATTATTGTACGTTTTTCCCGGGAACTCCATCTCTGGGGGCAAGGGATCGCCCAACTTCCCCAGCGTAATGAAACGCTCATGAGTACCTACGAGCGCCGATATCTGCCCATCATTGAAAAACTCAACAGCCATCTGCGTGTGCAGGGAGAACGCTTGGCTGCCTCTTCTTATTACGGCTCTCAGGACCTGCCCACGGCGCTCATGGCGCTCTACAGTTCGGTACAGCAATGAAAGGCTTTCAAGGAGCGTTGGTCGGATGTGAATTGGTGATGTGCGCCTTTTGTATGGTAGCGGGAGAAACACCGCCGGATGCAGGTCCTTTCCTACGCAGCCGTGTTGCTCGGCTCCGATCGCACGACTCAATCATTTTGCCCAAAGGGGAGTACCATTTCTATCCGGACTCATCTCCTAAGATGAATTTTTTCGTTTCCAACCACGACCAACAAAAAGACATTCCTGTGGGATTGCCTCTCGTGGGTAAAAAGGATGTCGTTTTGGACGGGCAGGGCAGCACCTTTATTTTTCACGGCAAAATGCAACCCGTGTACGTGCAGGGTGGCGAAGGCATCACCCTGCGACATTTCACCATCCGGTACGCCACTCCCTTCCTGACGGAGGGGAAAATAGTCGATACCGACGGCGGCAAAACCACGTTGCAATTTGCTCCGGAGAACCGCTACAAGGTCGATGACGGGAAAATCAAGGTGTTCTGCGGGGAGGAAGAACAGACGGTGCGTCTGGCAAATGCGTTTGAGCCGGAGGGACCGATGGTGCCCAGGAGGGGAGACGGCGATTTGCTGTGGAATTACAGGGCAGAGCAAGTAGCGCCGGATAAGGTGTGCTTTGAAGTGGATGCCAGTGGACTGGGCTTGAAGGAGGGGCAGGTGCTCGTGCTGCGCAGCGGGGATCGTCCCCATCCCGCCGTCATGCTCGACCGCGTCAGGAACGCCACTTTGGAGGATGTCGTTATCTCTGACAGCCAGGGTATGGGTTTGCTTGCACAGCGCAGTGAGAACATCTCGTTTATCGGTGGAGGGTGCGTGCGCGTTCCGGGACGATCCGGCACCACTTCGGCAGATGCAACACACTTCTCCAATTGCTGCGGGGAGATTGTCGTACGCCGTGCGCTTTTTGAGGGGATGATGGATGATGCGATCAATGTGCATTCCACCTGTCTGCTCATCGAGAGGGTGGAAAGCCCCACGTGTCTCGTGGCGAAATACATGCATCCCCAGGCGATTGGCTTTGAGCTGTTCGCCCCCGGTGAAAGCCTGCAATTCATACGTCCTTCCACGCTGGAGAATCTGCCGCCTGAGACGCAGCGCACGGTAAGCAAGGTGGAGACGATCGATCCGACGCACGTGCGCCTGACCCTCGAAAAGGCTTTGCCGGATGGAGTTGGTGAGGGCTACGCGATCGAGAATTCTCAGTGGGTCGCCAACGTGACGTTCGCGGACAACATCGTCCGTCACAACCGCGCGCGAGGAGCGCTATTCACCGTTACATCCGGGGATGTTCGTGTGCAGGGCAATCGTTTTGAACGCGTGCATGGCAGCGCTATTTTGCTTGCCGGGGACGCCTCAGAGTGGTACGAGACGGGGGCGTGTCGCCGGGTAAGCATCGTGAACAATGTCTTCGACCACAATCTCACCGCCGATTATCAATTCACGGAAGCGGTCATTTCCATTTGCCCCAGTGTGCCGGACATGGCGAGACAGAAGGTTCCCTACCACGGCACTGTCGTCATTGAGGACAACACCTTTCTCACACACCACGTCCCGCTGCTTTTTCTCCGCTCCGCTTCTGGCGTTAGTTTTACCCACAACAATCTGAAGTGGGATGATGCCTTCCCCCCGCGCCGCGAGCCCGAAAAACCATTTATCATCGACGGTCCCGCTCCGCAAAATCTTCAATTACCCGATTATAACAACTAACCATCCATCATCAACAACTATGGCCATTATCCGCCCCTTCGCCGCTCTTCGTCCCCCCAAGCTTTACGCCGAGCAAGTCTCCAGCCTGCCCTACGATGTCATGAACCACGAGGAAGCCTGCCGCATGGCAGCCGGTAACGTATCCTCCTTCCTGCATATCTGTCGCGCGGACATCGATACCTCGGAATCGCAGATTCACGACCCCGTTACCTATGCCAAGAGTCGTGAGAACTTGGAGGAATTCATTCACCGCGGCTTTCTCGTTCGCGATGCCTCGCCCTGCTACTACATTTACCGCCAAATAATGTGGGGACGGGTACAGACGGGAATCGTGGGCTGTGCCAGCGTGGACGAATACCTGGACGGCATCATCAAAAAACACGAGCTGACGCGTAAGGAGAAGGAGCTGGATCGCATCCATCACTTTGATGCTTGCTCTGCGCAGACGGAACCCGTGTTCCTCGCCTACCGCAAGCACGAGGGCATCTCTGCCGCGGTGCGCGAGTGGATCAAATTCCACAAGCCTGAATACGACTTTACCACGGAGGACGGTGTCACTCACATCCTTTGGCCCGTCGACGATCCCGGCGTTATCGACACCATTCGCCATGGCTTCGAGGAGGTGCCCGCTCTCTACATCGCGGACGGTCATCACCGCACGGCTTCCTCGACCGCCGTCTCCGCCATGCGGCGCAAGCAACATCCGGATTTCACGGGGCAAGAGGAGTTCAACTACCTCATGGCTGTCATTTTCTGTGACGAGGATCTCTTCATCATGGATTACAACCGCGTGGTGACGGATTGGAACGGTCACAGCGCAGAAGAATTCCTGCAACTTGTCGGAGAAAAATTCAACGTGACGCCAACGGACAAACCGGGACCTGTCGCTCCCCGTGCAAAGCACGATTTTGGTATGTATCTCAATGGACAGTGGTACACTCTCACCGCAAAATCCGGGAGTTTCGATGGCGAGCATCCCATCCGGAGTCTGGACTGTTCGATTCTGCAGCAAAACCTCTTGGCCCCCATCCTCGGCATCGAGGACCCACGCACCAGTCCGCGCATCGACTTTGTGGGCGGCATTCGCGGTCTGGAGGAACTGGAGAAGCGCGCCGGCTCGTCGGGCGTGGCTTTTGCCCTCTACCCCGTGAGTATGGCGGACTTGTTCCGTGTGGCGGACAGCGGGGAAATCATGCCGCCGAAGTCAACGTGGTTTGAACCGAAACTGCGCAGTGGTTTATTTGTGCATGAGATTGAGAGGTGAGGTTATTTTCCTGTTCAAACGCATCAAATTATCGTAGAATAGCCTCATGTTGCATAGGCTGCAAGAGAGCAAAGGAACAATGGGTTGCGCTGAATGCGCTCCTTCGGAGTCTCCCGCTTTTCTCACGCAGCAGGTTATCACCTACCTTGGCAACAAACGAGCCCTGCTTGCCCCCATTTTGAGCGCTGTCGATACGGTCAAACGCCGACTTGGGGGCGACCGTCTTCGCAGCCTTGATCTTTTTTCCGGCTCCGGCATTGTCTCGCGTGCTCTCAAGGCACATTCCTCCGTCCTTTACGCGAACGACCTGGAGTTCTACGCGAGCGTCATCAATGAATGCTATCTGGCGAATGCGACGACAAAACTCCTTGCGCAACTGTCAGCGCTGCATCGCGAGCTCATGCAGCGAATCGATGCCGGTCTCGACGCCGGGTTCATCACGCACCTCTACGCTCCGCAGGATGATGACAGCATTCGTCCCGGCGAGCGGGTGTTCTATACGCGCCGCAACGCCATGTATATCGATACGACTCGCCGGCTTATCGACGAACTCGTGCCGCGTGAGCTTCGCGCTTTCTTTATCGCGCCGCTGCTCTATGAAGCGTCGGTACACGTGAACACCTCCGGTGTCTTCAAGGGCTTTTACAAGAATCACGCCGGTGTGGGTCAGTTCGGAGGGGAGGGAAGGAACGCGCTCGCGCGGATCATGGCGGATGTGAGACTGCCGTTGCCCATCTTTTCGCGATATGAGACGGATTGCCATGTGTGCCGGAGCGACGCGCGCGAGCTGTTGGAGCGTTTGCCCGACTTGGATTTTGCCTACCTCGATCCGCCGTACAACCAACATCCGTACGGCTCCAATTATTTCATGTTGAATTTGATAGCGAGCAACGAGGCCCCCCGTGATCTCTCCCCCGTCTCGGGCATCCCGGCAGACTGGAATCGCTCCGCTTACAACAAGGAGACCTCGGCGACTGAGGAGCTCTTCCGAACGATTAAGCAATGTCGCGCTTCTTTCCTGCTGCTCTCGTACAACTCCGAGGGGTTTGTGCGGCACGATGAGCTGGAGAGATTTCTCGCCTCGCTCGGCAAGGTCTCCTGCGTGGAGATCCCCTACAACACCTACCGCGCCTCGCGCAATCTGCGCAACCGAGCTCTCCGAGTACGCGAATTTTTCTTTCTCCTCGAACGAAAATAATCCTCTTATGAACAAGATACTCATACCAACCAAATTGGATAAGGCGGCTGCGGCGGCGCTCACTGCAGCCGGTTATGAAGTGGTGCAGGATGAAACGACCCCGCTGGCGGAGCAGGTGCATGCCCATACGGATGCGGTAGGGCTCATTGTGCGCTCGGAGAAAGTGCCGGCGGAAATCATTGATGGTCTGCCGGCCCTCAAGTGCATCATCCGTGCCGGAGCCGGCTACGATAACATTGACTATGTGTATGCGCGCACAAAGGGGATCGATGTGATGAACACGCCGGGCGCGAATGCCAACGCAGTGGCGGAGGAAGTGGTGGCGATGATTTTGGCGGCATACCGCTACGTGGTTCCGGCAGATGTGACGACGCGCGCCGGAGAGTGGAACAAGAAGCAGTACATGGGGCACGAGCTGACGCGAAAAACCGTGGGTATTCTCGGACTGGGTAACATCGGGCGTATGCTCGTGAAGCGACTCGAGGGCTTCGAGTGCACGGTGCTCGGCTACGATCATTTCCTCTCCAAGCAGCGAGCTCTCAACATCGGCGCCACTCCCGCTGAACTTGATGAGATCTTTTCAACGGCGGACATCATTTCCATCCATGTGCCGGGCGGACCCGCGACCAAGAACATGGTGGATGCGCGGCTGCTCGGCCTCATGAAGGACGGGGCGATGCTGGTGAACTGCGCTCGCTACGGTGTGGTGGATGAAGATGCTCTGCGCGCTTTGAGGGAGAGCGGCAAAAAAATCATCTACTGCACGGATGTGCATCCGAAGGATGTGGCGGCAGCTCAACCCAGCGCAGATGTGGCGGACGTCATGCTCCCGCACTTGGGGGCTAATACGAAGGAGGCGAACAAAGCCGCAGCTCTGCGCGCCGCTGCAGAGATGCAGGCGTATTTTGCGGAGGGGGACACAAGTTGTGTGGTGAATGCCGAGATGCCTGCCGATCTGAACCCGGCACACTTGCGCATGGCGGCGCTGTTGGGACGCCTCTGTTACCAGGCCGCAGGCTGCCGTCCTATCCGTCGCATCGAGTGTACCTTCTACAACAACCTGCGGAGTTTCCGCAAGTGGTTTACTCCGTGGATTCTCAGCGGGGCGGTACCGGGCGCCGAGCAGGGGCTCATGCCTGCAGCGGCCGAGGCCTCACTGCGCGAGCACGGCATTGTTTTCAAGGCGAGGGAGCCGATGGACGACAAACTCTACGATGATTCGTTGACGCTCGATCTTTTCACCGAGCAGGACGGCGAACAACGCAAGGCCAGTGTGCGAGGCATGGTGGTGGACGGTGTACCTGTCGTATCGCGCATTGATGAGTTTGACCATCTCTACGCGGTGCTCACGGGGCATACGGTGGTACTGCGGTATGAAGATCGTCCCGGCGTGATTGCCGCAATAGGACAATGCCTTTCACGCTCCGGCATCAACATCGACAACATCGTCGCTCCACTGGATCAGGCAAGCGGCGACGCCCTCGCCGTCATCAAAACGAACAAGGGAGTGAATGAACAGCTTGTGCAGGAGATAGCCAAAGAGATAGACGCTAAGCTTGCCTTCTCGCTCTCGATGTGATCATCGAAACTCTTTCCATGCCTGTCCAAGACTCATACGCACTCATCCTCGCCGGCGGCAGTGGCACGCGCTTCTGGCCGCTCTCGCGATCGACGCGACCCAAGCAGTTACTGGATCTCTTCGGCAGCGGCACAATGTTGCGTCAGGCCGTGCAGCGGGCGCTTTCCTTTCTGCCGGCAGACCATGTGCTCATCCTTACCAACCCCGCACAGCGTGAGGAAACACTCCGCCAGACGGAGGGACTTCTTGCGCCGGAGAATGTGGTGGCGGAACCTGTGCGAAGGGACACCGGACCGGCGATCGCGTTGGGGATAGGTCTGATAGCGGCAAGAAATCCCCAAGCGAGTATGCTGGTGATGCCGAGCGATGCTCTGATCGGGGATGATGCCGCCTTTGCCACACTTGCGCAGGACGCTCTGGCTCTTTCCTCACGGAAGGCGGCGCTCATCACGATCGGTGTCCACCCGTCATGGGCCTGTCCGAGCTACGGCTACGTGGAGCGCGGAGAGCAACTGCAGGATGCAGGGCTGGCGCATGCGTGCTACCGGGTTGTGCGCTTCTGTGAGAAACCGGATGCTTCCACGGCGCAACGGTACCTCGAGGCCGGCAATTTTTGCTGGAATGCCGGTATCTTTGTGTGGAGCTTGCCGTGCGTGAGGAAGCAGCTTGCTGCGCACGCCCCGCAGCTGGCGACCTTTGCGGAGGCGGTGGTCCGACACGCCGCCGACTCAGATTTCATCGATCATGAGTTCCGAAAGCAGACGCCGATTTCTATCGATTACGCTCTCATGGAAAAAGCGGACGAGGTGCTGAACTTTGAGGCAACATTTGAATGGGACGATATAGGTTCCTGGATTTCTGTCGGCAAACGTCTTGCGCAGGATGGGGCGGACAATGCGTCCAATACTCCTCTCGCTGTCCGGGATGCCACGAGTAACATTGTTTACTCCTCTCAGCACAAACAGGTGGCGCTCCTCGGGGTGAGCGACCTCATTGTCGTGGATACGCCGGATGCTCTCCTCGTTGCCCGCAAACAGGATGCTGACCGCATCAAGCAAATCGTCGCTCAACTTCCACCGGAGCTTACTTGACCCATGAACCGGCATCCTGCACTCGGCATTGATTTTGGGAAGGCGCGCATCGGTATCGCCGCCACGGATGACTGCGGCATTCTTCCCCACCCGGTGGAGAGTATCCGCACCGATCGCACGGATCCCATAGCGCGCATCGCAGAGTTGGCGCGACAGTTACAGGTGCGCACCCTGGTACTGGGGCTGCCTCTGCGGTTGGATGGCACGGAGGGAAGCGCCTGCGAGCGGGTACGCGAGTTCGGACGGAAGTTGCACGCCTCCTTGCCGGATCTTCCTCTCGTGTATGCCGATGAATTCCTGACGACAGCCACGGCGCAGGAGAAACTGCACGCCGTCGGCCGCAAGGCTCGTGACTTCAAACCTGTCATCGACCAGGCGGCCGCTGTCGAGATTCTCAACGTTTGGATGGAGAATCAACCATGAAAGGTCTCTGTACGCTGATGGGTATCGCATCTGCCCTCTCCCTCGCTCAACCGGCAGAGTGGATTTCCCCTCACTCACTGGAGGCGGAGGAGTCTGCACCGGTGGCCCTTCTTCCTTTCCCGCGAGAGGTAAAGTGGATTTCCGGCTCTCTTCCCCTTGGCAAACGTGCGGATTGGAAAGGGGAAGGGGTAACGGATGGCATCCTTCGTACGGCATGGGAAGGCTTCCTGTCGGATCTCGAGGTGGGTGAGAGTGGGCGGAGCGTCATCTGCCGTCTGGTGAGAGATGGCGCAGCCGTACCTGGAGATGCACAAGCCGAGGGCTATGTCCTTCGCGTGGATACTCGGGGAGTGGAGATACGAGCCGGTTGCGAGGAAGGTCTCTACAACGGGCTGCAGACTCTGCGGCAGTTGGCTGCCGGACGCGAACGAGAAATCCCTTTCTGTGAGATAACGGATTGGCCGGCCTTCGCCGTGAGAGGCTTCCATCACGATTGCGGTCGCAATTTTCAGAGCGTCGAGTCACTCAAGCGCCAGCTCGATCTCGCCTCACGTCTCAAGCTGAACTATTTCCACTGGCACCTCACGGACGAGCCGGCATGGCACGTGCAATGCAAGGCGTACCCTCAGCTCAACGATCCCGCTCACCGCACGCGGGATCTCCATGATACCTATACTTACGAACAAATCCGCGATCTCTTCCGCTTCGCTCGCGCTCGCCACATCACGATCATCCCGGAGTTGGATATGCCGGGGCACAGCGACTATTTTGACCGCGCCTTCGGTTTCCCGATGCACAGCGACCGGGGAATGCGCGTGCTCGAGGAGATTATTGAAGAATTCTGCGCCGAGGTCCCGGCAGAGCTCTGTCCCATCCTGCATTTTGGAGCCGACGAGGTGGACGTGCCGAACGCGAGGGAATTCGTGGAGCGTATCAGCCGAAAGATCGAGGCGCTCGGGAGAGTGCCGATGCAGTGGGAGGGACCGTGGGATCTGCCGTTGGGCAGCAGATGCATTGCCCAACGTTGGGTGCAGAGCCGGAATTCTCAGGACGCCGCCACCATCAAGAGTCCGACCATTGATTCATCCATCGGTTACAGCAATCTCTTTGAGCCTCCGCTGCTGGTACGTCGTTGGTTTTTTATGCGTCCCTGCGGTGCAGAAAAAGGGGATGCGGAACACCTCGGCGCTATCTACTGCACCTGGCCCGATATTCGCGTGGAGGACAAATCGCGTATCCCTCTGCACAATCCGATGTGGCCTGGGCTCTGTGCTATGGCCGAGCGCGCGTGGAACGGCGCCGCCGCGGAAGGAGCTCCCTATGCCATCTGTATCCCACCTGATAAGAATTCAACGGCTGAGAACAGGAATGAAGCGGCGCGCGCTTTCCGACTCTTTGAGAGGCGCATGATGGCTCTGCGCAAGGGGATGTTCCGCGATGAACATTTTCCGTATTGGCCGGAAGATGGAGGATTGTGGGAGGTGACGCAGCCGGTGCCGGATGCGCAGGCGGATGCAGTGCGCGAGGCGGTGATGGCGGGGAAAATGCCCGGCAACACGCGATGTGTTTCCGGCTACAGTCTCTATTTTTACACGCGTGCCGCCACATGGAACCTTGGTATGTACCACGAGTCAAAACCCGGAGTGCGCGTATGGGCGCGCACAAATATCCGCGTGGCAGAGGAGGGCGACTACCCCTTCATGGTAGGCTTTGACGCGCCGACGCGTTCCAACCGTCAGTACACCGGGATACCGCACGCGGGCGAGTGGTCTCAGTGCGGCACGCGTATTTGGGTGAACGGAGAGGAATTGCGTAACCCGCGTCGTTACGACCGAGCCGGAGAGGACCGCGTCTCTCTCCCCACCTGGCATACGGCTGAAAACGAGAAGCCCATCCGGGACGATGACCTGTGGTGGGCTCAGCCGCCGACGTTCATTCACCTCCGCCAAGGAGAAAACGCCATCATCATCGAACAGCCCTACACGGACGACTTCCAATCGTGGGAGATTAACTTCATCCCTTGCGCCGGATCTTAATCAGATTTTGATTGTTTTGCATCAGTGTTTTCCACACACAGCATTTTCCATTCCGTTCGACCGGCTATGCCAAAGAGAGGGTGGGAGTAAAGTCGCCGAAAGAGCAGGGCCGGGGAACAGAAACCGATGAGAAAACGGGCTCGCTGGGAGGGACGGTCAAAATGCGGCAAGTCTGTTTCTTCGAAGGAGGGAAGGGGCTCGTTGCTGGACTCCGGGAGGGTGATGGCTTGCCCAAGACAGGCGGAACAGTGTCCACAGGGAGCCGGAAGACCTTTCCCTGTGAGGTAACGTTCCATGGAATCATTGAGGCAGGCGTGGGAACAGAGGATGTCCTCTAAGCAACTCAGCTTTTCAAGGTCAAGTCGGAGCCTTTCTTCGTAAGCAGCTCGCAGCCCGGCTGCTACCTCCCGGGCGTCTGCGTTCCCTTTTCCGGGGGCGATGCAGAGGGCTCTCTGCCGCAGTTGGAGACTCCATTCCCCGGAGGCCTCGCATTCGCGTAGTTGCTCCAGGGCTTGAGGGTAAGTGCAACGCCAGGCTGATGCAGCTTGGGCGACCTCTCCTTCGCGGTGCTCGAACAGCCACTCCAGACGCTTTTTCTCTTTGGCGCAACGCCCGTTCATGATGGTGCTCGCACTGAGAAGTGGGCGTGCCTTGTAGAACTTGTACCCTTGACATATGATGCGTACGGCTCGCATCCGACAGAGTGTGTCCAGCAGTCGTTGCGGAACATCTTCCGATACGTCGCACTGGATGCTGAGTTCCCAGAAGGAGGCGACGTCGGGCTCAACAGGAAGCAGCATTCTCGCGCAGCGCAGGATGCCTTCGAAGTCCGGCTCAGCGGCGTAGAGGCGGTTGCGCGCAAGGGTGCGATCTCCTCCGCTCAGGTAGAGGAGAGAAGTGCAGGGGAGACCATCCCGCCCGGCGCGACCGCTCTCTTGCAGATAGGATTCCGGAGATGAGGGGAGATTGACGTGAACAACGGAACGCACATCCGGTTTGTCAATGCCCATGCCGAAGGCGATTGTGGCGACGAGAATCGAGCAGCGGTTGGCGAGGAAGTCGTCCTGGATCTTCTCTCGTGCATCCTGAGGAAGCCCGGCGTGGTAGCAGAGTGCGTCCAATCCGGCGGCAGTGAGGGTCGCGGTGAGCTCTTCGGCGTTTTTGCGCGTACGTGTGTAGATGATAGCCGGCAGGTGCCGGTGGTCTTCCTCGCGGAGGAAAAGCAGGAGGTCAGCGAGAAGATCGGACGTACAGCGTACGAGACGTCGGATGTTGCGCCGGTACGGGGAGATGGAAACAACGCGCCCGTCCGGGATGTGAAAAGCCCGCTGCAGATCGGCACGCACACGCGGTGTGGCCGTCGCAGTGAAAGCGAGGGTGCACGCAAAAGGGTGCTGCCGCAACCAGGTAGGCAGTTTCAGATAATCCGGTCGGAAGGAATGCCCCCACTGCGAGAGACAGTGGGCTTCATCTACCACGAAAAGGGAGAGAACGACCGCTTGGCTACGCAGAGATTTCAGCAGTGCTTCGTTTTCCAGCGACTCCGGCGCCACGTAGAGCAGTTTCACACCGCCGCCGGCTATTTCTGCCAGCAGTTTCTCTCTCTCGGTTGCCTCAAGGGAGGAATCGTAGCGATGCGCGTTGATGCCCAGCAGTCGCAGATGATTCACCTGCTCGCGCATGAGGGCAAGCAGGGGCGAAACAACCACACTCATTCCTTCCCTCATGACAGCCGCCGCTTGGTAGCACAGGCTCTTCCCATGACCGGTCGGCAGGATGCCAAGTGCCGACTTTCCCTCCACGGCAAACCGGATGATTTTTTCCTGTCCGGGTCGCAGTGCTTCCTTCCCAAATATCCCCAGCACTCGCTGCGCCAGCGATTCCTCATCCTCTCCCTGTGATGCATTTGCCATCCCGAGCATCATAGCATATCTCACAACTTGATTCAAACGATATGTCTCGAGAGCTGGGCAAACGCATTTGAAATGCGTTTGCCTATTTACGATTTACGATGTACAAAGCCCACGAGGGCTCGGAGTGGGATTGGACAAAAGCGCAGCTTTTGCCCGAAGGGCGCTGAGGCAGTGTGGTGCCGAAGCGTCAAGACGCCCGACGGCCCCGTGTAGGGCGCATGCGAAGCGGGCGGTAAGGGCGGTTGGACAAAATGCGTGAGCATTTTGCCCGAAGGGCGCTGAGGGAGTGTGGTGCCG
>CANQYL010000025.1 GCA_947628035.1 uncultured Akkermansia sp.
CTCCACCGTCTGCTCCTTCCCCTCCACATCCTTCACCTGCCGCACCACATGATACGTCCCATCCCCATTCTGCTCCGGATTAAGTATGCCGCTCTCCTGCAAAATATAATCCCGCACCCCGCTCCGCGCATACATCAGCACCTCCGCCTGCTCCAAAAACTTCTTCCCCTGCGCCTCCAGCCTCTTCTTCAGCTCCACCGGATCCCCGTTAATCACATCCTCCTCATAAAGCCTCATCGCCTCCTTCTTAAACTCCGCCTCCGTCACCGTCTCACTCTGCGCCATCTGCGCAAGCCTCCGCGCACTCGCCGCCTTCAGCCCCGCCGCCTGCGTCACCTCCGTCCGCATCGCAAACTCTTTCGCGGATCTCATGATATGCCCCGCGCCAAACGCACCCATAATCATGCAGTACGCCACCGTCGCCGCCGCTTGATACGGATCCTCCTTAAAGTTCTCCCACGCATGCCCCAGCGGCGCAAACTCCTGCTCCTTGATATCCACCCCCAGCTTCCGCAGCCCGCCCAGCGTCAAATAACTCAACGTCTCCGCCGTCGCATCCTCAATAAACAACTCGCCGGCTCCCTCTACCACGCCCGAACCGGCTACATACCTCATCAGCGCATTCCCCTGTATCGCGCTCAACGCCTTACCCAGCGCAGGCACACTTATCATCTTCGCCGCTGCCTTGTCCAAAAATCTACCGACAAACCGGTTGCTCCCAGCAAGCCGCCCGAACATACCCTCAGCCCCGGCTTGCATCAGCCCCGTTATATTCCCCACCAGCTCCGGGTGCTTCTCACCCCGCGCATACGCGCTGCCGATCTCTCTGTTCGCTATATCCGGGAACATCGCCGCCGTCCCGGCCAGCATACCTATATTCCCGCCCAATGCCGCGGAAGCAAAGAACGGTATATTCTGCCCGGCAATAGTGCCAAGCCCGGAAGCCACCTTGCTGTACCATATCGACTTATCAGCCGCGCTCAGCCTCGCATCCTCAAGCTGCCTCAGCCCGTCCAGCGCCTTCTCCACATCCGGACTATACTCCGCCTGAAACTCCTCCTGCTGCTCCTTCGTCAGATAAATCGGCGCAGTATCTGGCCCTGTCCAAATAAACCCATTCCTCGCATTATTCCTGTTCATCCAGTCCGCCGTACTCATGAACCACCTTTTGCCTCCCTCCAAAAAATTGCGTATAAACCGCGAGTCTATACTCTGCTGCCCCTCCGCGTCCCTGTTCAACGCCAGCACAACTCCCGCCAGCGCCCCCTCGTCCAGCTTCCCATCCTCATCCTTCAGCAACTCCACCAACTGCAAAATATCGTTGCGCGTTATCTCGTAGCTCTCCCCCACATTCGCCTTCGCCTGCTCAATAAAATCCTCCCGCGTTCTCTCCGCGTCCCATCGTGCATGCACCCCGTTCTTCCATTCCTCCTCCAGCCTGTCCGCCTCCTGCGCCACCCTCGCCTCATACTCACCCTTCTCCCCTCCATGCTGCATCTCCATCAGCCACTCATACGCCGCCCGCGCACGCCCCAAACTCGGCGCCAGCGCATCCATCGCCTTAAACTTATCTATCTTCCCCATCAGCTCCGGCGAAAATTTCCCGCTAATCACATAATCCGCCAGCTCCCCCTTCACCGCCTCCGGTATCCCCTCAGCCTCCTTCCTCTCCTCCTCCATCTTCTGCCACCTCTTCTCCGCCATCCCCCTCAGCGTCTTCCCCAGCAAAATCTTCCCCTTCGTCTCCGTATCGCACCCCCGCAGCTCCATCCGCCACGCCTCCCTCTTCTCCTCCGGAATCCTCCCCTCAAGCCCCTTCAGCGTACCCCACACATCCCCATCGTTGAAATCTCGCGCCACCTTACCCCCAAGCCGCATATCCTTATCCTCCTGCGTCTGATACCTCCCGTTGGCATAAGCCGTCAGCCCCTTCGCATCCGCAAACTCATCCACCAAGGCATCAATCTCCTTATTCCCCCTCCCATACAACCCCGCATTCAGCACCGCACTCAAATGCCTCTCTCGCCGCGCCCTCGCCGCAGCCGCCTCAAACTCATCCGACGTTGGCATCTCACTCAACTTCTCCGGTACAGACGCACGCGCGCCAAATACATCCGTCCCCTCCGGCGCCTCAAACTGCACCTCGCTCCCCAGCGTCACACCTTCTGCCTCGCTCAGCCCTAACTGCCCGTTCTCTATCACTAACTCATTCATAACCTTACTTAATAACCTTACTTGATAACATTAGAAATAACCTTCTTAAAACGCATCTCCCTCAAATGCGGATTCACCAGCTTCTTAATCTCCTCCTTCTTCAGTCGCTTATTATTGTACAGCAACTGAATCGCAGGCAAATTATACGTCGTCTTCTTCCCCTTCCCCGGCCTCACCGCCAACTGCTTCTTCCCGTTCCCAAACGTGCAGACAACCCCCTCGCCTCTCCCCACCTTCAAATCCTGCACAACCTTCATATACTCCGCCTCCGGCAGCGTCACCACCGCCTCATCCCCGCCTCCGGCCGCATAACTTATCCGCTTCACAACCGGGTACCGGTACGGCGCAGCTCGCCTCTCCTGCGCCTCCAGCTCCGCATCCCACACCTTCCTCTGCGCCGCCTTCCTCTTCCCCTCCTCGTAAGCCTTCCTCTCCTTCTCCGCCGCAGCCTTCGCCGCCTTCGCCTCCTTCGCCTCCTCGCTCTCCTTTCTCGCCGCCTCCAGCATCGGCGCATACTCCGCCGCATCCTCCCGGTGCATCGCCGCCCTCGCTGCCACCTCCGCATCCCTCTTCTCTCGCCACTCCGCCAGCTCCCCGCCTCCCTTCAAATTCTTCCGCGCCTTCGATATCGCGTCCATCATCTTCTCATTCTCCTCAGCCCAGCTCTCCCCTCCATTCCTTCGGTACTCCACCACCGCGTCAATCCCCGCCTGCGTGCAAACCCACTTCGCCTCCTCCACGTATGCCTGCACCTTCTCCGGTAGAATCGTCTCAGCATACCAGTCCCGGAACTTCCGTACATTATTGTCGGTCAATTTACCCTCAATCTCTTCCCCCGTCTCAGCCGCGTACCTGTCCCTATACTCCGCCCATAGCTTGCCCGTCGCAAGCTGAAAACCTTTCTTGCTCTCGCTATCATTCATCCAATCCCACCACGAATAACTCATCAACGCCTTCTCCGCCTCCGTCGGCTCATACATCCCCCCGATACTCGCATCATCCAGACCCTTCACCACCGCCGTCGCTCCCGGCAGCCCCTCTGCCCCGGCAAAAAACTCATCCACCCGCTTCCGGATATTATCCCCACGCGTACTCAGCACCCTCTCCGCAATCCCATTCACCAGCGACTCCATCGCCACCGCCCTGTCCTCCTCAGCCAAATCCGCAAAAAACTGCTCCTCCAGCCCCTCAATCTGCACCCTCCCCACCATCAGCTTCTTCATATCCTCATCACTCAGCCCATCAAAATCCGGATTCGTCATCACCGCGCACATCGTCGCATACGCACCCTTCTTATAATCCTCCAACGTCATCCCACCTCGCACATTCGCCGCATGCGCCACCACCGCCATCGGCTCCTCCGCCGCCTCCGGTATCTCCAGCCTCATCCGCCCCATCCCTTCCTCTGCCGCCACAGCCCTCACCTGCGCCGCCCTCGTCCCCAAATTCAGCCACTGCTCCCCTACCTCATCCGGCGTCATCGCCGCATAACCCGCCCTCAGCACCTCCGGCTTATCCCACGGGTCACGCCCCAGCCTCAAATCCTCCTCCGTCGGCTTCAAAAAATCCTCCAAACTATCCCCCCGCGCCTCTGCCGCCTCACTTCCAACTCGTAAATCAGGCGCAGCCTCTGCACCCCCCACCTCCAACCGCGTCAGACTATCCCCGCCGTCCGATTCTTGCAGCTCAAGCTTCCCCTCCTCATCTTGCACCATCTCCATCGGCTTCGCATCACCCGCCGCCTTCTTATCAGGCTCAGCAGCGGCCTCTTCACGCTCCGCCTCCAGCAAACTCCCCAACATCGCATCCGTCAAATCTTTCACACTCACCGTCCCCTTACCCTTACCCCCACCCTTCGCCCTCGCCTTCGCCAGCCGTATCTTCATCGCCTCTCCCCTCGCCTTCGTAATCATACCACCGGCCACCGCCTTATCCACCTCCTCCGCCGCCCCCGCATAATCCTCCTTCGCCACGCACAAATCATAATTATCGCGGAACAAAGTCTCCCTGTTCTCCTGCTCACCCCTCAATATATTCTTATCCACCTCCAGCGCAAACCCAACCGAAAAATCCTCCTTCTCCTCCGCCGCGCGAAGAGCATTCTTCCGCAGCCAAAACCTCCCCGTCCCCAGCTTCTCATTCTCCTCCTCCCACTTCGCCGCAAACGCCCGTATCTCATCCTCGTTCCTCGTCCCGTCCTCATTGTAAAAACTCCCCTCCGCCCCCCACGGCAGCCGCGCCTTCTCCGTAAAATCCCTATTCGCCCTCTCCGCCAGCTCCTTCCTCTTCCTCCCTATCTCCGCCGCCGTCCCATAATCCTCCAGCTCACCGTACTGAATAAGCGCATCCCCCACGGCGTTGATAGCCGCGCTCACATTCTGCCCCCACATCGGCAGCGCCGGTATCGCCCCCGGCTTCTGCACCTGCACCTGCGGCGCCTGTGGCGCCTCCCCGTTATAAAGCGGTAACTCTTTCATAACTTCTTCTCATTGATTAAGCCCATACCTGTCATGTCTCCTAAAATCCGATATCGCCCTCTCCCTCTCCCCATACCCCTCACCATGCCCAAAATCCCGCCTCCACCTCACCCGCTCATACCCCAGCGCCTCCAGCACCTCCCTCAGCCTCCTCAACCGGCTGCATTGAAAAGCCACGTGCAGCACCCTCCCGTCATCCTCCGCCGGGAAACCTGCCAAAAAACAATCCGCACTCGCATGCACCACCCCTCCCCTCCTCAAACACTCGCTCACCATATCCCCAAAAGCACCCTCCCTCTTCCCATCCAGCCACTCCCTCGCCCTCTCTGTGCAATTCTCAGTCATTGTACAAAATATCCAACACCGTCAAATGGATCGTCTTCATAAATGCAGGATAATACGGCGTCAACTCGCCATACCACGCCCCTATATCGCTCTTCAAACTTGCCTCATACGCCGTATCTCCCGCATTCCACACATTATTAAACTCCTGCATCCACCCGTCGTGTACCCTCTGCCCGCTTGCTTGCAGCCACTCCTCGTGCCACTCCTGTCTCCCGTGCCCGTTCGCCTGCCCCCACCCCTTCATATACACCTGCTTACTCGGCACACCGTGTATATCAAAATCCTCATGCGCCGTGTCCTTCTTCCCTCCCTTCTGCCATTTCAGCTTAAAAGTTGTCCCAGACAAAATCGGCTTATTCCACATCTTCGTCTTCGTATCCCTGTCGTACGTATTCTCCAACGTCTCGTCCTGCCTCGCCGCCATCTTCACCTCCACCGCTAGCTGGTCCCCCTCCATCAACGACCCTACATACGGTCCATCTTCCCCAAAATCCAGCACACCCTTCCCGTCCCACGTCGCAAGCGAATACGGCAACTCATACTTCGTCACCAAATCCTTCTTCCAGTACCACGTCCTCCCGTCTATATTCACCCTCCCCCACCTCGTCTCCGCTTCCTCATCTCCTCCTCCGCTCACCACACCCACCGGCAGCCCCATCTTGTACCAAAAAAATTGCAAATTGCTCCCCTTACTCGTCTCCTCAATCACCACATACCCCTTCGCCAAATACTGATCCCTCATCGCCGGCGAAAATACAACCACAACATCCGTGTACCCTTCCTCTGCTCCGCCTCCCTGCTCCGCATACACCGGCTTCCCCATCAAATACATCGACCCCTCGATATGCGAGATCACCACATACCCTCTCTGCAGCAAATTCGCCCGCTCCTCCTCCGTCTTCACCGTCCTCTGATCCTCATACCCTATAATCACCTGCCCCCCAGAATACGCATCCACATACAGCCCTATATCCATCCCATCATCAAAATGCCTCCAGTACGGATATTCCGCATCCATCGGCTGCGGCGGCGCCAACACCAACTTCCTTATCCTCTCATTCGCCCCTGGCCATATCTGCACCCCCTCCTTCATCACCCTCTTCACATTCCTCCCTCCTATCCTGCGCTCATACAGATAGCACCTCTTAAACTTTCCTACTGTTACTAACATATTAATGCGAATTCCCTAAAATGTTGTACTCTATCAGCGGATCTATCTCCTTCAAAGAGTTGTACTCAGCCTCAGTCAGATACACATTCCCCTTCCATTGCGTCGTCTTCTTCACGCAGCCCTCAATACTCTCGTTAATCGCCTTCTTCTCCTTGGAAAAATCCTCTAGACTCAAAAAATTCGCCCTCACCCATGCCTGCGTCGCATACCCCTTCAGATACTCTACCGTCTCGTTCCACGTCTTGTAATTCTTAAACTTCTCTGCATTCGCATTGATTCGATCCCCCAGCCCCTTCTCCTTATCCGCTATCGTCTGGTTCAGCTTCCCTACCTCCCCCTTGATCGTATCATTCAGCTTCCCTACCTCACTCGTGATCCGGTCATTGAGCGTCTTCGCCTGCCCTTGCAAACTCTCATCCATCTTCCCTACCTCATCCTTCAACTTATCCTCCATCTCCTTCTGCACATCCCCCGTCCCTGCCGTCACTTCCTTCAACTTATCATCCACCTCCCCCTTCGTGTAAAACTCTCCTCCCGCCCACTTCTGCACCACCTCCGCCGTCGGCACCGCATCCTCCCTCTGGTCATCCATCCCCGTCGCCAAAAACACTCCCGCCTTCAGCGTAGCACTCGCCGAGTTCAGCACAATACCCTCCTCCGGCGTCTGCGTAAACTGCTCACTCGTCACCACTCCCATGTAAAATATATCCTGGAAATACTCCGGATTCTCCGCCATCGCCTTATCCAGCCACGGCAAATTCCTCGCCCTCCACCCCTGCGGATTCATGTGCTGCAACGCCCCACTGTACACCAAATTATTCGCCAGCCGGTGCAGCTCATCCATCCCCACCGACAAAATATACGGTATCGGATTCGCCTGCCCACCATAACTCCCCAAATTCACCACACCCGGATTATTCAAGCTAGCATACGGTATCACCAACTGCCCCTCCTCATTCATCCCCACACTCGGCGTCAACTCCTGACTCCCCGTGTAACTCGTCTTTACCGCCCCATACTCCGTCCGCGTCGCCTCCTGCACCCAGATCCTCCCCTGCGCATCCACCCCTATCCCTCCGCCTCCATTCTCCTCAATCTGCCCGTTGAGCGACAACTTCACCGTCCCACTCTGCCCCATATCCGCCCCCGGCACCCTCATCTGCCCCTTCTCATTCGTCCCCACTGGCGCCCCTCCCTGCACCACCAAATCCGTCCCCAACTTCGTCAACCCATACAACTCCGTCGTCGCCAAATCATTCGCCTCCCCCACATGCACCCAGCTCGCCTCCCCCTCCGGCGTCTCCAGCCACGCATACACATCATACCCCTCCCTCTTCATCCGCACATGCACCGTCAGCCCCCAATCCTCCTCCGGCAGCCCCTCCACACTCCAATACTCCTCATCCCCTATCAAAATCACCGTATTTTCCTCCCTATCCACCTCCACCGTCGCCTCCGGAAAAGCCACCCTCAAACTCCCCGCCAAAGCCTCCGCCGCCTCCGCAGCCCCCATACTCGCACCCGGCAAACTCACCGCCTTCCCATTCACCTTTATCTCCCCTCCCCTCGTCCTACTCCCCTTCGGCGCAAAAATCGCCACCGGCGGCATATCATCCAGCGGCACATAATAATAAAAACCCCCGCCGCACGTCTCCCCCTCCGTCGGAATCTCATCCTTACTCCCCACAATAACCCTCCTCACCTGCCGCGCATCCAGCCCATCCTTACCCTTCAGCGGCTGCACACTCTTCACCACCTCACCCGTCAGCGGATCCTTGTACACCAAATACCCCTCCGCATCAAGGTATGGCGCAAAACCATCCTCCCCCCTCGCCGGTCCCCCATTCCTCCACTGCTTACTCTCATCATCCCAATACTGCCAATCCCCATTCTCATCCACATACGGACTCTTCCCATCCTCTCCCGTCACCTTGCACCCCGTATCCTCTCCCCCAATAAACAAATGCTCCGTCTCCGGATCCACCCACACCACACTCCTCACATTATCCCCGAACTTCGCCAAAAAAACCTCCAGCTTCTGCACCGTCGCATCCGCACTCCTCCTCGTCTCCTCCGTATCCTCCACAAGCTCGCTCACCTGCTCCCTTATCTCCTCCGTCACCTCATCCGCCAACTCCTTCGCACTCCCCTTCACCTCATCCACCGCTGCCTCCGCTCGGTCCGCCTCCCTCTCCGCCCTATCCGCCGCTGCCTCCGCCCTCTCCGTCGCCCCTCCCACTGCCTCCTCTATCTTCTCCTCCGCCCTATCCGCCGCTGCCTCTGCCCTATCTGCCGCGTTCTCCGCCTTCTCCGTCGCCTCCTTCACCGCCTCCTCAATCTTCTTCTCCGCCTCCTGCTCCGCGTTCTCTGCCCTATCCGCCGCATCCTTCGCCGCCTCCGCATACCCCTGCACAAAACTACTCCCCTGCCACTTCAGCAACAGCACCTTCCCCACCTCATCCGGCACCACAACCCTCATCTCCGACTCCTCTGCACTCGCCGCCTCCTCCACAATCTTATCCGCCGCCGCTCGACTCTTCACCGTCACCAAACCTGCCACCACCACATCCACCTCACCACTCTCCGTCTTCGCCACCACCTCGTAATCATACGTTCCCGCACCCATACTCGGCAGACTCACCATCAGCTTATTCACCGCACCCTCCGCGTGCATCGCCGTCGCTCCTCCCTCCTCCTCCCCTTCACTCCCCACCAGCCTCACCTCCCACGTCACATCACTCACATCAAAACCTTCACCTCGCCGGTCGTAAAACGCAAACCTCTTCTGCGTCTCTACCTTCTCCAACACCGTAAAATTATATCGTGTACCTGTATAATCGAACATACCCACATTTTACTCCCCTTTCCACTCTTTTTATACGTTGCGCCGATAACGTTGATACCTTTCTCCCATCCGCCTTACAATATCCCAAATGCAGCTTCAGCTAACACCTCAGCAAGAAACCACCATTGCAGAGTTTCTCTCAGACCGTCTTACACGCCTCAATACCCTTTACTGGATCGTCGACAAAAACGGCTCCCTTCAGCGCTTCTCCATGAACTGGGCTCAGCTCTCCCTCCACAACTCCGCCCACACCCGCAACCTCGTCCTCAAAGTCCGCCAGCTCGGCATCTCCACCTACATCGCCCTCCTCATCCTCGACTCCTGCCTCTTCACCCCCAACTTCCAAGCCGCCATCGTCGATCGCAAATTCGACGACGCCTGCGCCAAAATCGCCAAAATCGCCTTCGCCTACGATCACCTCGACTACCTCCCTCCCGACCCCTCTCCCAGAGACATCGAACTCGCCAAAATCGGTCGCCTCATCAAGGATCGCTTCGGCACCATCACCTCCTCCGGTGAAATCAAAGACCTCACCGCCAAACGCAACGAAATCCGCTTCTCCAACGGCTCCTCCGTCGTCGCATCCACCTCCGCCCGCGGCGGCACCCTCCAGCTCCTCCACGTCTCCGAGCTCGGCTACATCTCCGTCCACGACCCCATCCGCGCCCAAGAAATTGTCACAGGCTCGTTCAATTCTGTCTCCAAGGACTGCCGCATCTTCGCAGAGTCCACCCACGAAGGCGGCAAATACGGGCAAAACTACGACCTCATCATGTCCTCCATGGACAACATCGGCAAGCCCCTCTCCACTCTCGACTTTAAATTTTTCTTCTTCCCCTGGTACCTCCATCCCGAGTACTCCCTCCCCGACTCCTCTTCCACCATCTCCACCGAAGATTCCGACTACTTCAACGCCATCGAAAAATCTTCCGGCTCCCCCATCTCCACCGCTCAGCGCCATTGGTACATCGCCATGCGTAAAACACAGGGCATGCTCATGCGCCAAGAATACCCCTCCACTCCAGACGAAGCCCTTAACCCCATCCAGGACGGCACCATCTACTTCGCCCAGCTCATGGACCTCCGCTCCCGCGGCCACCTCTCCGCCTCCTTTGAGCCCGACCCCCATCGCCCCATCTACACAGCGTGGGATCTCGGCATCGGCGACTACATGTCCATCTGGTGGATCCAGCCCGACGGCGCCGGTCACTGGTACATCCTCGACAACTACACCGCCTCCAACCAACCCATCTCCCACTACATCGACATCCTCCGCTCACACGACGCCCTCTGGTCCCGCTGCGCCCTCTGCGTCTGCCCGCACGACGTCTCCCGCCGCGACATCAACCTCCAATCCTACTCCGACGCCCTCCGCTCCGCCGGCTACTCCGTCACCCGCGTCCCCGCCACCTCCAACCTCTGGCTCTCCATCGACAACACCCGCCAGCTCCTCGATACCTGCATCTTCCACGAACGTTGCGCCGAACGCACCACCTGCGATACCCGTAAATACATCTCCGGACTCGACGCTCTCGGAGGCTACCGCCTCGCTCCTCCCGGCTCCCATGGCAACCTCGCCGCCCAGCCCCTCCATGACGAATGCTCCCATGCCGCTGACGCCCTGCGCACCTTCGCAGACGCCGTCAAGCTCGGCTTCGTCGGCAAGGATCTCGCCTTCCAGTCCCACAAACTTTCCCCTTCCGAAGACGCACGACAACGCGCTTACATCAATTCAATGCTTTCAATTTAACACACGATAAAACAATGAAAAGACTCGCATTCAATGGCGGCGAAATCTCGCCCCAAATGGCTCTGCGCTCCGATATGGACGTTTACGCTCGCTCCTGCTCCACCCTCACCAACTTCGACGTCTTCCCCACAGGCGGCATCTCCCGCCGCCGCGGCATGCGCTACTTCGCTGACGCCCTCCCTTCCTCCATCCTCATCCCTTTCAAATACAACGAATCCCTCGTCTACCTCGTTGAAATCGCACCCTCCAAAATCCGCATCTGGGAACCCAACGAAAAACGACAAATCATACCTGCCTCCTCCGGCGACCTCTCCTTCTCCTTCTCCGACCTCTCTTCCATCTCCTTCCTCCAAATCAACTCCATCCTCCTCATCTGCTCCCCTTCTACTCCCGTCCTCCAACTCAAAATGACCGGCATCGACTCCTTCAACCTCTCCCTCTTCCAATTCAAATGCCCTCCTTGGCAAACCGAAGATTTTCAAGACGACGAAATCACCCTCACTCCCTGGGCGGGTGAAAATATCTACGCCGCCTCCTTCGATTCCTCCTCCGTCGACCCCTCCGTCGACCCCTCCGATCACTCCTACGGCGACTCCCTCCGCGTCTCCTTCGTCACACCTCACCGCGAAGCCTTCGAAAAAGCCGCCTCCCTCAAAGCTAACATCATCGTCGCTGACTCCGCCATCTCTCGCTACTCCTCCTTCTCCCTCGGGCAAAAAATCGCCTGGCAGGAATCCCCTCAATACGAATACTACATCTGCACCAATGACTGGAAAGGCGAAACCGACTTCACTCAAGGCTTCATCTCCCCTTCCAACTACTCTGAAAACTTCCTCATCGCTGAAGACCTCACGGGCTTCGACTCCGTTAAACCCATCACTGAACTCACCGCCGACACCAACCTCAATAAAGGCGACAAAGTCATCATCCGCTCCGGCCTCTGGTCCCTCTTCTACTGCATCCGCCCCTTCTCCGGATCCTCTGACTTCCAATCCGGCTGCATCTCCCCTGCTGACTACCCCTACTTCTTCACACGCGGCATCCCTGTCGGTGACGCCATCCCCTGCGGCGGCTCTTGGAAATTCACCTGCTCCGGCACTTGGCACGGCTCCTACGAAGTCCGCCGCAACTACACCACCGGCGAACTCACCGAAGAATGGGAATCACGCGGCATCTCCGAATCCCCTCTCGGCGCCCCCTCCAACAACTTCATCACAGGCGACGAATCCGACGATGAATGCTACCTCCGCCTCTTCATCACCTCCGTCAAATTCGTCCGCGAATCCGACCCCGCTGCCGCCTGGCCTGCCGACTTCTGCGCCTGCAAACTCGTCGTCCCTCCCTACCTCCACCACATGCAGCTTTCCGTCCTCGCTGACGGCTTCCTCGAAGACGTCTCTCCCATCATCATCCCTCTCTCCTCTCCCATCTCCACCAAAGATTGGTCCTACGCCGCCTTCTCCGCCGCCTACGGCTACCCTGCCCTCGCCACCATCCACCAATCCCGCCTCTTCTTCGCCTCCACTCCCTCCCAGCCACAAACCATCTGGGCTTCCCGAACCAACGACCTCAACAACTTCTCCACAGGCGACCTCGACACCTCCGCCCTCTTCCTCGAAATGCAAACCACCACTCAAGCCTCCATCTGCTGGATCACCTCCCTCCGCAACGACCTCCTCATCGGCACCGAAGACGCCGAATGGATCGTCTCCCCATCCGAAGGCTCCACCCTCACCGCAAAAACTGCCCGCATCACTCGCCAAGGTCACATCGGCTCCTCCCACCAGCCCGCCATCCTCGCCGACAACGGCGTCATCTACTGCGCTCGCGGCTCCTCCCGCATCTACGAATTCGCCTACAACTACGAAGTCAACGGCTACCAATCTAAAGACCTCACCATCTTCGCCGATCACATCGCCACTGCCTCCGGCGGCATCACCTCCGGCTCCATGCTCAAAAAACCCTACTGCGCTCTCATCTTCACCACCTCCTCCGGCGACCTCATCCGCATGTCCTACAACACCATGCACAACATCAACGCCTGGCACCGCTACACCACCAACGGCTTCGTTCAATCCGTCTGCGCCATCTCCTCCCTCAACTCCTCCGACCGCCTCTTCCTCATCACTCTCCGACCCAACCTCTCCGGCAACTACTCCCGCTGCATCGAAGTCATCGACGACGACTCCCCATTCTCAGACGGCCTCGCCTCCTTCGACTACACCTCCACCATGTCCACCACCGCCTTCTCCATCCCAGACCGCAACGACCCCAAAATCCACACCTCACCCATCCAACTCTATATCGGCGAAGATATCCCCGCCTCCGCCCTCACCATCTCCACAGGTCAAGCCTTCCACAAACTCGACCGCACCGGCACCCTCTCCACTGGCTGGCACAACCTCACCGCTCCTGCCGACTGGCAATTCTCACCATCCTTCTCCCTCGCCGTCTCCGGTCCCTTCCCTGCCACCTTCCTCGCCATCCAAGCCTAAAAAAAGAATTGACTCTTCTTAACAATCATGCTAGCCTACAACCATGTACGCAATAGCCTTCGACATGATGGTAGATGCCCTCAAAAAGCACTACGGCGAGCCATACAACAACGCTTACAACGAAATTGAGCAAACCGTCAAAGACTTCGGCTTCATCCGCAAGCAGGGCAGTCTCTACCTCAACGAAAACGGATCCGCAAACCCATTGCGCTCCGTTTACTCCGCTATCGACGCCCTGAAAAAAATTGACTGGTTCTGCAAATCAGTCCGTGACCTCCGCGTCTTCAAAGTTGAAGACTGGTCGGACTTCACGGAAGAATTCGAAAAGCTCCGCTAACACCTCTCCTAACCGTGTACGCCATCACACTCGACATCGGCCCCGTCCTGCGTACCTGAGTCATTTTCCCCCTTTAATGTTTGAGCCGCGCCCGGCATTCCTGCCAAGCGCGGCTCTTTTTTGGGTGGAGTAGGTAAATTATTGACTACACCTTCTTACTCCTGATTCATCCAACCTATGAAGATTCTCACTTCTGCTCCACAACCGGCAGCACAAACACACTCTCATCATCCAAGCGGCTTGCCCCCACCATACCACGCACGCGGATACCCTCATCGATCTCCGCATCGTCGTTCACCTGCTTCACAGTCCATTCCGTGCGTCTCCAGCTCATGAACGTCACGCGGCTCTTCAGCCACATAGCGCACATTCTCGCTCCCTTCACAGCCGTCCCGCTCGCGTCTGCCTTCTGCGTATCCATCAGCGGCAGCATATTGCTCACTATCACGGTCATGTTCAGATCCTTGCAGAACGTCGCCGTCCCCTCGCCTCCCAAGTCCTTAAACCCGTAGTCTCGGTTCAGCTTCACCTCAAGCGCCTTCAGCATCTGCCTCACAGCCGGAGAAATCACCAAGCACAGCTCGCCGGGATTCGTCCCGTCAAACACATCAAGCTCCTCCAATCGTCGCTTCCCGTATTCAACTCGGTCAATCAGCGTCCCAGCATAATTATTCGATACACCCGTCCCGCTCGACGCATAGTCCACAGGAATCAAGTTGCCCTTGCCTGCCTTATAGCTCGCCACGGTCAAGTCAAGCTCACTCTTCGTCAGCCCTCCGTTCCCGCTGTATCGCACATTGAGGATACCTCCCGTAAAACCTTCATCCGTACCTTCCTTCTTCAGCTCGTACGTCCTCGTTGCCTTGTTAAACTTCGTCCCAAGCGCAACCTGATCCAAAAATCTCGCAGCCGCATGCGCCTGCTTCTTCTGAATCGTCGATAACCCATACTCCAGATCCTTCAGCATGATCTGATCATACGGCGAAATCTCCGTGTACGCGTAAAACTGACGCGGTCTCACCGTCGTCTTCCCGGTCGCAGGCTCCGCACTCTCCATCTTCTTGCTTCTCCCTGCGTACTCCGTCACATCCAGCGTCCCCATGCTCGGAATCTCATACCCGTCGCCGTTAATCACCGGCTCCTTCGGGTCGTAAATACTCATATACGGTCGCACACGCTCAATCTGCTGCTCAAACGCATGATCCCACTTCTTCGCAAACTTCGTGCGATACTGATCCGGTATAGTTAAGTTATTTGCCATAGCTGTTCTCCTTCTCGGTGCCCTTATTTTATTTTTTTATCTCAAAAATTCATACGTTACTGTCGCAACGTTGCCATTTTTTTCAGATCCCCTTCGCCCTATTCCATCTCTCATTCACCATTCTCCACCGCGGATCATCCACATCGTGGAAAGCCTTGTAATCCGGATGCGCCGGATTATTCATCACTTCCTCCGCCCATGCCTTCTCACTCGCGCTTACCTCCTTCATCCCTGCCGCTCCTTTCTCTCCATGCGTCAGGCTGATCGCATACAGTGCCCGCATCCCCTTCGGACTCGCAAACACCCGCAAATCTTCATCCGTCAGCCCCGCCTCCTTCTTCAAAAATGCCGCCTCTGCACGCGCCGCTTTCATATTCGCGTCGTAGTCCGCACCCCAGTCCTTCTTCAACTCCGCGTCGGTCTTTGCCATGTTCGCATACTCCGCCTCCTGCATCTTCCCTATCACCTCCGCAGTCAGCGCCCCAAACGTCTTACCGTCTATCCCGCTCTTCTTCGCTATCGGCGTCACAAGCTCCGTAAACGCCGGATCCGCATTCCAATTCTCCGGATAACTCAGCTGGTACTCTGCTTCCCCTTCTCCTTCTTTCTGCTCGCCACCGGCTTCACCTTCCGCCTCTGCTTCCGGCTCCGGCTCCGTAATCGCGTACGCCTTCGCCATCGCCGCCGCCACATCGCTCGCCGTCGCCTCCGTCGTTGCCTCCGCCCCTTGCGTCTCCGGTTCCGGTGCCGGCGCCTGCTCCTCTGCTCCCGTCTCCGGTGCAGTCTCCGCAGCCGTCTCTGCCCCCGTCGTCGTCACGTCTGCCTGCGTCGTCACCTCCGCCTCTGCAGACCCCGTCTCTGTCGTCATTGTAGCTTCTTCGCTCATGGTTTTAATCGTTGTCTTCTTCGTATTTTCTGCGCTCATCACGCAAGAAAAGGATCACCTCCCGATACGCATCCCTCCTCATCGCATCCAGCGGGTCAAACGTCCCCGCCTCACCGCGGAACACACACCTCCCAGTCTCAAATCTCTCATCCAAATACCGCAAAAACTCATCATCGCACACCGCCGCTATCTTCGCCCTCCTCCGCTTCCGGTACTGCTCCTTCTCCCTCTCCCGCTTATCAAAAAAAGGAATCCTCATATCGTCTCTTTCGTCTGCTTCCATACGTAAAAACTTCATCGCGCCTGCGCCGCGTTCCTCATCGCCTGCGCATTCTGATTATTCGCCTGCGCCGCTTGCAGTGCCATCTGCGCCTGCGCCGCCTGCGCTCTCTCGTCCCTCACTCGCTGCACATCCTCATTCGTCCGGAAAATATCACTGCTCGCCCCCGCATTCTCAAACGCCTTGCGCACCATCTTTTCCGCGTCCACCACATCCAGCGCACTCGCATCCCCCGTCAACTGCACATACGCGCTCACACTGTTCAACGCCGCGTCCGTACTCTCCTGCTGCGCATCATCAATCGCCCGGTTGATCCGCCCCAGATACGCCACCCGCGGCTTCCTCATATCCCTATGCTCCCCATCCGCCCTCATCTGGAACAAATCCTTCGGCTCGCTTCCCTTATTCGTCTGATACGCCCCCTGCCGGTACAGCAACGCAAAAATCCTCCCCAGCATCGGCGTCATATCCGCGCAGAATCGCGAAAACGTCGGACTGCATGCAATCACCTGCTCGCTCATCCGCGCCCTCGCCTCCGTCGCCGTCATCTCCCGGTCCACCCCGCTGAACATCTGCAAAAACGGTATAAAGAACGCCGCCTTGATCTTCTCATCCGCCCGCTCCAGCCTCTCCTTCCCGTAGTCGATCCTCCCCGCGCTACCCCACTCCCGCGGCAGGTTCAGCCCCGCTATCTCCCGCGGGATCACCGTCTTGCCTCCCGCGCGAAAATCCGTCTCCCCCTGCATCTGCGCATCGATAAACAGGCGGGGGTACACCGCCAGATCCGAAAGACTGTCCATATTTCTTTCTGTTTTTATTGAGGTGTATATCTCATCCAGGACATCCCTCGCCGGCGGGTACCCCCATAAAATATCTCCCCACTTCGCAAACCGCGTCACCATATACGGAAACTCCGCATAGCCCCCCTCCTCCAATATCTCATGCTCCCCCTGCCCATACATATACAGCGACAAATACGGCATCATAGCACGCTCCTTCGTCTCGCTCCCCCAGTGAAAACTCCTCCGCGGCGTCACCAAATGCCAAAACTCAAACTTATCCCTCATCGCGCTGCTCCCCCTGCCCAGCGCCTGCCTCACATCCTCCGGCAGCTTATCCTCCCCAAACCTCTCCGCCGCCTGATGCGCCGTAAACTTAAAACTCCGGCACAGCGTATCCACCTGCCCCTCCTCATTATCCGCAAAGCCATACGTCCCGCACGGTATATTCCGGAAGTTGAGCCCCCCTTCTCTACCCTCCTCCGTAAAAATACACCCCGTCCCAAAAATCACCCGGTTCAGCACCGTCTCGTGCATCTCCGTGTAAAAATTGCACCGCGCCAAATAATCATGCGTCACCTCACTCGCATTCGCATACCAGTTAAGATACTTCTCCGCACTCCCGTTATCCGCCGTCTTGTACCGAAACCACGGCGTCCCGCTGCTGATAATATGGTGCATATGCGCATTCGCGCAAATATTCGCACTCGTAGCCGCCACACTGCACAGCGTCCTCCCCCTCCTCTCCGCAGGCTGCTCCAGCATCCACATCGCCTCCGCCGCCCGCGGCTTAATATGCTTCGCATACCACTCCCATTCCACCCGCATCTCATCCGCCGAGTGGATCAGCGTCTCCGCCAGCTCCTTTAAATTTCTCTCATCCATCTTCTTTACTCCGTTCTCAAAAACTCCTGCACACCCCGCGCAATCGCCAGCGCCACCTCCCGCGGTCTCCCCTTCGCCAGCGCGCAATCCCCCACATTGCTGATAAACCCGCACTCACACAGCACCCATACAGGTCTCGTATGCTTCAAAATATACAGCCCACTCCTCTTCACGGTACGCTCCGCTCGCCCAGGCAGCAGCGCGCACAAATGCCCCGCTATCGCCTCCGCCAGCTCCTTCCCCCTCGCACTCACATAGCACACATGCCCCCCTCTCGCCCCAGCACTCTCCGCGCAATCCATATGCAGCGAAATCCCGCACACAGCATCCCCGTGCCGGTTCGCCTCCTGCGCCGTCGCCGCCAAATCCCCCGCATTCCCCCTATCCGGAAAATCAATCACCACAGCCTCATCCCCCCGCGCCTCAAAAATCGCCTTAAGCTCCCTCCCTATCACCGTGCAAAGCTCATGCTCCTCACACCCATTCCCCCTCGCCCCACTCCCCTCCGCATGCCCTATGTCAATCAGTATCTTCATAGCTTTCATCTCCTTTCTACTTCCGCGCGAAGCGCGCTAACTTTCACATCGTCCATCGTACATCGTCCATCGTACATCATTGCTTCGATTTAAGCTCTAAATTTTGCACGCGGATATTCAGCTCTCGCAACTCCTGCGCTATCTGAAGGTTCGTCTGCGTCTGACTCTGCATCAAGTTACGCAGGTCGTGGTACAAAAAGCCTGCCGCCACCAGCCCTATCACCGCCAGGACCATCTGCGGCTTCTCGCACGTCTGCCGCCACGCGTAGCTGTACAGCGGCTCACCTGGCTCTCGTTTACACATTTAGGAATTACGAATTACGAATTACGAATTAGAAATTAGGCTCGCCTCGGGCTCGCGGTTATTTTTGGGGGAGGACGACGGAGCCGTGATATTGCAGGCTTCCGTCCGCATTCTGAGTGTACTCCGCCGTGCAGCTCGTCGCGGTAGCGAGGTAGAAGCCTGCTACGGCGCCGACGATAGCGCCTGCGAGGACGCGGGCGAGTGTTCCCGGTACACCCCAGCCGGTGAGGATTTTCACGAGCCAGGAAGCGGCCTGTTGTTCTTTTTGGTGTTGTTCTTCTGCCATAGTTGTGTTTGGTTTGTGGTTATTATCCGTTGATGAGCGCTTGGAGCGCATCCTTGTTGGCGATGATGAAGTCGATGGCGTCCTTGCCGTAGGACATGGGCACGTATCGGTCCATCTGCCTGTCGTAGTTGAAGGTGAGTTGGGGGATGTAGGCGAGCGTGTCGCACTTCGAGCCGTCGGAGGAGGCAACGCCGATAAGCCCGAGCGTCACCGAGCCGGACTCGACAAAGGAGTCGTCGGCGCTGGAGATAGGCTGGATGCGCAGCTCGCGCCCGTGCAGCCAGACGTCGCGGAAGCTCCACGTGGAACTCGTGCCCACCACCTGCTGGACCGCGGCGGTGGAGACGCCGGCTTTCTCCCAGCCAGCCCCGTCCGCGCTGCGCTCATAGAGGGCGAGGTAGATGGGGCCGGCGAGATACTGCGGCGAGTTGGAGCGGCACTGCATGGCGAGGGATTTGAGACGCCCCGTGGGCACGCGCACAGGAGCGAGCGTGACGAGGTGCGCCGTCAGATTCGCCGTGCCCACCTCCGTGGATAAACTCGCCTCCGTGAAATCATAGAGCGCGGTTTGCACCATATCGATCACCTGCGAGGCGGAGCAAGCCCCCTCCATGCCCAGCGGCACATTCGCCGCCTCCAGATGCTGCACGACCGCCCCGGGGTCTGACACCTCCACATCACCGCCGATGGCGGCAAAAGCCTTCTGCCCTCCCGCCGGCACCGTACATAGCGTGATCTCCTGCCCGTCATCAGTCGTCGCCGTCACCGTGCAGCCCCCGGCACTGGAAACCACATACACCTCGCCTGCTATCGTCTTCACTTTCATAATCGTTCGTTGTGCTTATTGTTCGTATTTTTTGATTGAATTGAGTTAGAAAAAAACTTATCACCCCAGCGTCCTCCGCAGCCCATTCGGCGCCACATTCCTGTTCACCGTACTCGCCACACTCATCCTCCGCGCCGCCGCATTCTGCGTACTCGTCCGCGCAGCCTCCGTCGTACTCGTCGTCTGCGCCGCCGCACTCTGCGTCACCGTCGCCGGCGCGCTATCCGCCGCCTGCGCCTGCGCATTCGCCGCCGCCTTCGCAGCCTTCTCCTGCTTATTCGCCGCATACATACTCCCCCCCGCGCTCAGCGCCGCCCCCACAACCGCTCCTATAATCGCTCCTGTCGCCATAGTCGTATATCGTTAAATTATTTTCTCTCGCGCCCATCAGTCCACAGTCCTCCAGGCGGACTCCCCGTCGCATAATTCGGTGCTGCGCTCTTGCTTCCCCAGCTCCCACCCCAATTCAAACTCCCCACCGTCCCGCTCAGCCCCGTCAACAACTCACCAGCCCCCAGCCACAAGCTCGCCTTCCGGTTAATCCTCGCCAGCCGGTCATACAAATCCCCCTGAATATTCGCCAGCCTCAGCGCCGTATCACCCTCCCTCCTGTACTGATTCGCCTGATTCCTCGCATTCTGGTCGCTGATAGCGTAGCTCCTCCCCATGTCGCTGATAGCCATCTTCAGCGCCTCAGCCGTGCTCTGCTCCTCCCTCAGCTTACTCCCCGCCTCCGCAAATCCACTCGCCCCCACCTGCCCCCGCAGCGCCGCTATCCGCGCCAGCGCATTACTCTCCGCCCGCATCATATTATCCCCAACGATAAGCCCCTTCTCCCGGCTATCCGCCTCCAGCTTATACGCATTCGCATACGCCTGCCGCCTCTGCAGCATCCCCTGCGTGCGAGCCTCACTAGCCTGCACGCTGTAATTCGTCGCCTGCGTCCTACTGTTAAGAAACTCTCCCATACATCAACTCCTCCGCACTCATCATCTTTTGATCATTACTATCCCTCTCCTGCGCATCCTTCAACTTCGCCCGGTACAGCGCCTCCATCCCCCTCTGCTCCAGCCTCTCCGCCAACTGAAAATTACCCGTCAGCCTCGGCGCCAGCCTCGCCGCCAACAGCGACACACACGCCTCGCAAAACTGCGGCTCATAATCCGGCAAACACACACTCTGCGCCAGCACATTGCTCGTATAACTCAACTTCACCTTCTCACCTGCCTCCCCACTCCAAAACCCTTCCTCCGCCACCACTCGCCTCCCCTTCAGCCTCCACCTCTCAAGCCCCACATCCTGCAACCTCTGGCAATCATCCGGCAGCCTAAAACCTCCCCCCTCATCCAACTCCACCTCCCTCTCCACCGTCGCAAAACCCCACCGCGCATACTCCAGCGCCAGCCCTATCACATGCTGCGCCTGCGTATCGCAAGCCTCCGCCTCCGGCGTCCCCGGCACATAATTCCGGTCGCCCAGCATCGACAAAGCAAGCGTGTACAAAGTCCCCTTATCCACACCCCCATCCTACCCCTCCCCCCAAAAAAATCATACGTTATCATCGCAACGTTGATTCTTTTTGCGCTCCTCAATAATCGCCAAAATATTCTCAAAACTACACGTCTCCACCCTCGCCTCCACCTTCTCCGCCGCATACGCCCCATCCATCCGGTTAAGCTCCTGCACCGCCCGGATCCCGTTTGCCACCTCCGCAGGCTCTCCCCCCGCCGCCTCCAGCACCCTCCGGCTCAGCCACTCCTTCCTCGCCCTCACACTCAGCACCGCCTCACTATCCGCCTCCCTCTGCAACTCCTCCACCTTCCCCAAAACTGTGACATCGCGTGACAACCTACTCACCGCCTTCCTCACCGCCGCATCACTCTTCCCACTCGCATCAAACACCTTACGATAAGCCTCCCCCTTCGCCATCCCTCGCGCCACCAGCCGCGCATACTCCAACTTCTGTCCCTCATTCGCCTTCATTTTCGTCACAAAAAAACTCCCATTTGTCCCGTCATCGTCACATCATACTGCCGTCTTTAATACGTTCAAAAATCCTTCGAAGCGCCTCCTCACCCCGCCACGTTATCCTCCACCAATTCCCATCGCACCGCGTCTCCATCCGGCTCTCCACCAGCCCCCTCATCCTCAACTTCCTCAGCACCATAAACTCCTGCCTTATCCCCTTCCCCGTCCTCCTCGCCACACTCGCCGTGCTGCTCCACCCCCCACCCACCAGCAAACTCAAAATCAACGCCTCCGTCGGATTACACTCATCCGCCTCACCCCTCAGCGCACAAACCACCCGCCGAAACAACTCCCCCAAACTCACACCCCTCCTCCTCCTCTCCATCCTCCTCCTCCTCAGCTCCCTCTCCGCCGCCTGCATAATCTCCGGCAGCTCCTCAAACGGCAGCCACCCCTGCTCCGGATCCCATGTCCTCCTCCTCCTCATCCCTCACCCCCTTTCCCATGCGCCGAAGGCGCCTCACTTCCACATCGTAGCCCCCTCAGCTCAGCCCGAAACTTCTCCATCTCCTCCTCACTCGCAGGCTCATCTTCCTCCCCACGCGGCGAAGCCGCCTTACTTCCACATCGTACATCGTCCATCGTACATCGTCCATCAGCGGCTTTAGCCGCCTTCTTCTTCCTCTTCGCCCCCCACCCCGTCTCCCTATCCCAAGCCCTCGCATGCGCCAGCACATCCTCCAACTTCTCAAAAAACCTCGCCTGCCCAAGCGGCCGCCAGAACTTATGCCGGTACCTGTCCTCCTGCAACCTGTCCGCCATATACGCCCCGATCAGCTCCGCCTCCTCCTCCAACTGCGGGCACCTCGCAAACGCCGCCTCAGCCGCCTCCGCCACATCCGGCGCCAGAATCCCGCACCCCCTCAGCGTCGGGTGCGCCCCGCACAACCTCGTCAGCCACCTCCCAAAAACCTCATCATCCTCTCTCGTCGTCGTGGTGGTGGTGGCAGGCTCACCGTCGCACGCGCCCGCAGCGGTAGAACTACCCTTAACCTTCCCCACCATATTATTATCTTTAACTTTAACTTTAACTTCGCGAGAATGCATCGCATTTGCATCTGCACTTGCATTGCATTTGCTCTGCATTTGCATTGCATTTGCATCTGCATTTGCATCTGCACTTGCATCCGTCCCCCATCTCGCCCTCGCCGCCCCCTGCCTCTTCTCCCTCCTTGATAATACGCGCTTTTCAATCTCCGCGTCATAACACTCCACCACCAAATCATCCCCCTCCCATCGCCACAAACCCGCACAACTTCGCGACAACTTCTCTGCCACATGCACGCGCAACAGCCACTCGTTTTTCGTCCACTTTTTAGCTAACTTTATGCGACCCCCGTTCAATTTCTCCCCGCAATACATCGCCAGCAGCAGCCCCACCCCCAAATCCTTCGCCGCAAACTTCGCAGCAAAATCCTCCCGCGCATCCACCCGGAAGCACACATACTCCAACCCATCAGCCATTGCTTTTCCCTCCTTTCTCCTGCGGCGCAGCCGCCGAATTTTCACATCGTACATCGTCCATCGTCCATCGTCCACCCAAGAGAGCGAGAGCTCTCTTGGCAGCCGCCTCCATCACCAGCAGCTCATCCCGCAGATCCGTATCCCTCCCAGCCCCCGAATAATGAATAAAAAACCTATCCCTCGCCCTCCCCATATCCTGCATAATCACCCACAACCTATGTTTAATCTCAGCATCCATAATTATATCAAATTGTAGTATTTTCGCATTACCTTTCTTCCTTGTTCCGTTGCGTGCATCGCCCTCCTCCGGCAGTCATTCCCATAAGGGTAAAGCTCCGACTCCACAAGCCCCTTCGCGCGCAAAAAATGCACCTTATTCCACACCGGCGTCCGCGTCGAACGCATAGCCCTCGCTATCTCCTCAATCAGACACCCCGGATTCCGATAAATGAAGTCAAGAACGACTATGAGCGCAAAGCTCAGCTTGTTGCGCTTGAGGAATAGGTATGTGGCGATCATGCCTCCCCTCCTTCCTCTGCTAATTCCACCATCACCTCATCCGCATAAAGATACACATTATGGAACCCCTTATACAACTCACCGCTCATCCTCCCCCTCGCCATCAGACGCGTTCCAACCTCAAGCCCCTCCAGCGCCTCAGCCTTCCCCTTATCCATCACCCGCACGCAAAAATAATGCACCCTCTGCCTCCCCGCCACCTTCAGCCTCACCTCCACATACGCCAGCGACCCATCAAAATTCACCATCCCCACCGGCTTCTCAGCCACCGCCCCGCACACCTCAAACCTCGTCCCCTCCTTCATTGCTCCCCTCCTTTCTCTGCAATAACATCAGCCCCCCGCTTCGCATCCCACGCCGGCACCTCATACACCATATCCGGCAGCACCGCCCCCCCCCAGTTATCCCCCTTCCACGCCGCCGCATACGCCCTCAGCCCCTCAAAATACCCCGCCCGGTACAGCTCAATGTCAGTCATGTTGACGTCGACGAACCGCATCCGAGTCGGTTCCGAAACCGTCACATAGAAAAAACAGAAGCTCCTTTCTTCCCCCATCGCAAAAAGCGCAAGGTCAATATACATCGCCGCCTGAAAACCGTAGCCATACTCCGCCATATTCCGGCTCACCTCCCTCTCACTCACAATGTTCCGAGAAGTCGTCTTCAGATCCACAATCGGCAGCCCACCATCCTCCGGCACCACATCGAACATCCCGCATATCACCACCGGCACCTCCAGCTTCTCGCCCCCAGCCTCATCCGTCACAATAAAAGCCGCCACCTGCGTCCGGTACTCGCCAAGACGTGCATCCAGCTCGCGCCTCGCCATCCCCGCCGTCCGCAGCGCCGCCTCATACTCCTCCTGCCCCACCAGCTCCTTCCCCTCCGCCTCCACTTGCGCCGCCAGCTCCTTCCCCGCCTTCGTCCTGCGGTCTGCCTTGCCAACTACATACAAGTCACCCGCCAACTCCGGCGTCAGCGTCAAGCAATCAATAAGCGCACCCTTCCTCAAAGCCTCACTCCTCTCCTCCTCCCCGCTCACCCGCTTCCAGTGATACGCATACGGATCCTCCATAAAATCCAACAGCGAACTCTTGCTCACCACCGGCAGCTTCATTTGCTTCTCCAGCTCCTTTTTGGCCGCGTGGTACACCTCCGGCACCACACGCCCACTCCAGCACCCATCCCCCTTCAGCCCCGCGCACACCTCCGCCACCAACGACTTCACATGATCTTCTTTATTCATAATAATACCCTTTCTATTAGCTTTGCTTTACATCGTACATCGTCCATCGTACATGGCATCATTACTTCTCAAAAATGATCCCGCTCTCCACCAGCGCCGCCTGCAAATCCCCATCGCACCTCACCGCCAGCGCAAACGCCGCCAGCTCCCCCCTCCCGCACCCAATCTCCGGGTGCCGCACCCCCACCGCCTCACACACCTTATACACCTTCCCCCACGTCGCCCCACTCCCGCGAAGCGACTTCTCCATCCACGCCAGCGCCTTCTCCCCCTCCTCAAGGCTCGCCTCCAGCAAAAGCTCACTATCATCCATATCCTCATCCCTCGTCCATCGTCCATCGGGCGACTTGTCGCCCCCCTTTGTCGCCATCTTTTCAGGCTCCACCGCCTTAACAGCAGCCACTTGCGCCCCATCTTGCTCAACTTGCTCATGCCCCTGCGGCGAAGCCGCCTTACTTCCACATCGTCCATCGTCCATCGTCCATCGTACATCGGGCGACTTGTCGCCCCCCTTTGTCGCCCCATCTGTCGCAACCTTCGCCTTCGCAATCCTCAGCCCCCGCGGCTTCGCCGCCTCACTTTTTACATCGTACATCGTACCTCGTACATCGTACATAGGCGCGCCAGCGCCCACGTCCTCCAGCTCCTCCGCCGTCTGCATGCCTAAAAGCTCCTCCGGCACAAACGCCCGCGCAAAAAACGCCGCCGCCCGATACCTCATCATCTGCTCCGGCATCGTCTGCCACTTCTTATTGCTCGTCCACCCCTCAGCCCGCGCCATCTCCAGCGTCACCGCCGTCCCCACATCCGGCCTCTTATCCCCCGGGTCATCCTTCCTGTGCCCTATGACTTGCATGCCTCCGGTGTAGTCCTTCCCATTGCAATACCGGTACTCAATCCGACTATACTTCGGACTGCGATTAAGCAACGCAATCGCAAACTTCCCGCTCAACCCCGCATTCCCATGCACAATCACAATATTCTGGCACACCATCAGCGGATCCATCCGCAACCTCTGCGCCATATTCAGCGCAATCATCACCGAGCCAGGATTCCCCCGAAACACCTCCGGCAGCAGCGGACTCTTCGCCAAAAACTCGCTAAACCGGAACATCTGCTCAAGGTCCTTAAACGTCGTCAGCATGCCGCCCCCTTGCGGAGCCATCACAGCAAGCTCATTCTGTATATTCTGTGTAGTCATAGTTTTATTTCATGTTAGTTTCGGAGAGTCTTTCGTTTCATGGTGCTTCCGTCCGGTTGCAGGAACCACCCTGCGACGTCATGAAACCCGTCGCGCTCTCTCCTCCTCGCGACGTTAAAGAACCGCCCCCAGCGTCACCGCCGGAAACCGGACGAAAATCTTCCTGCGCCGTAGGCGCCTCACTTCCACATCGTAAATCGTAAATCGTACCTCGTACATCCGCGGCTGCGATAGCAAGCCGCGCCAGCCCATCCACCACCCGCACCACCTCCCGCAACTCCTCCCTCGCCGCCCCCTTATCCACCGCCTGCCCATACAGCGCCTCCACCGCCCTCCCGCACCGCCTCACCAGCCGCCTCACTTTCGCCTCCGCCGTCTCAACCTTATCCATCATCTCCCCCTCCTTTCCTCCAAATACCTCTCCTGCGCCGCCCTGGTATCCGCCCACTCGTCGCACCAGCACGCCCACTCCACCCTCTCCCGCCGCTCCGCCTCCGCTGCGTTCCTCCCACTCTTCGCACTCACCTCATGCACCATCCCTACCACCAGCGCCGCCATCACCAACGCCGTACACCCCATCACCGCAAACACCAACCATTCCAATATGTCATCTCTTATCATAACTTGTAACTTTGTTTCAGCTTTGCTTTACATCGTCCATCGTCCATCGTCCATCGTACATGCCTCACGGCTTCTGCCAGCAAATCGTCGCGATCTCCAGCACCGCCCGCTTAAACGCCCGCAGCTCCACCCTCTCCACCCCATTCCACTTCACCGTCGGAATATCGTGACTCTGCCGCACCCGGTAAAGCACCTCCTGCATCGTCCGCTTATCGCAGTCAAACATCCGCGCCAGCGTCGCCACCTTCACCATCTCCGTCTCTATCATCTCTCCCCTCCTTTCTTCGTTACCTTCTCCAATAACTCCGTCGTGCAATACACCTCTTGCCCCGTCGGTAACCCTTCAGAGTAGAAATTAACAAAGCTTAACACTTCTTCATACATGTCGAAAAAGCCTATCAACCACAACCCCTTCCCAACGACAGGTCTCGCGCAACCCACCGGGCGCACACTCACAATCTCCGGCCTCTTATGCACCTTGTTATCCTCGTGACCCATCACAAAGCAAAAACCTGCTCCATTAACCAACGCACCCGCCTCCTCTTCCGTCTCCACCAACCACGCTTTCCTGTATTCTCTCAACTTTTTCATACCCGTCT
>CANQYL010000026.1 GCA_947628035.1 uncultured Akkermansia sp.
CCGTCATTATTTTACCCCTCTCTTCGCATGACCTCAACTATTTCTGTCATATGTTGCATTTGTTCTTGCAATTCACAACTTATCTCAAAAAAACATCATTTCATCCGTAAAAAAGCAGCTCCCCCGGCGTGAGGGACACGGAGGGGGAGCTGATGGTTCCCGTCAGGGGAAAATGGGGAATTAGTCTTTCTTTGAGGAATCGTTCTCCGTGGGACTCCATTCCTCCGACTGGAGGGAGGCAAGGTTGAACGCTTGCTCCAGACCAACCATGTCGCCGGCCCGCACGGTCTCAAATGCGACCGTTTCACGACGGAGCTGTTCAGCATCGTAGTTGACGGCTTTCACGGAAAGACCTATGCGGCGTTCGATCTTGTCCACCTTGATGACGCGAGCCTTGATTTCATCGCCCACCTTGATGACGTCTTTGACGCGTTCCACGTGCTCCTCAGAGAGCTGGGAGATATGGATGAGACCATCAATGTCACCATCAAGGCTGACGAAGGCGCCAAAGGAGGCGATTTTAGCCACTTGACCGGAAACGAGGTCTCCCACTTTGAATCGGCTGTCGATGGTTTCCCATGGGTCGTCCTCAAGCTGCTTGATGCCGAGAGAAACGCGTTGGTTTTCTTTGTCGATGTTCAGAACACGTGCCTCTACCACGTCGCCCTTCTTGAGTACCTCGGAGGGGTGGTTGATCTTACGCGTCCAACTCATATCCGACACGTGGATCATGCCGTCAATTCCCTCTTCCAACGCTACGAAGGCTCCGTACGGAGTCAGGTTGCGCACGGCTCCGGAGATAACAGTGCCGATGGGGAAGCGAGCTTCAATGGCATCCCACGGGTTCTCTTCAAGCTGGCGGATGCCCAACGAAATCTTCTGCTCTTCGACAGAGATGTTCAGAACGATGGCCTCCACTTCCTGATCCAGAGAAAGAACATCGCTCGGACGAGTAATGCGCTTGGTCCAGGAAAGTTCAGAGACATGCACGAGACCCTCCACGCCCTTCTCAAGCTCCACGAAGGCGCCGTAGGCGAGAAGTTTGGTGACGCGGCCTTTCACACGTGAACCAATGGCGTATTTCTTCTCAATGTCAGCCCATGGATTGTCCGTGAGCTGCTTGAGACCGAGAGAGACACGTTCCTTGTCGCGATCCACTTCCAGAATGAGCACCTCAAGCTCCTGTCCGATATGCAGAAGCTCCGAAGGGTGATTCACGCGCCCCCAGCTCATATCGGTGATATGCAGGAGTCCATCCATCCCGGACAGATCCACGAAAGCTCCGAAATCCGTAAGGTTTTTGACGATGCCGTGCACCCTGTCGCCAACCTTCACGGTCTCCAAGAAACGCTGACGCAACTCGCTGCGTTCAGCTTCGATGACTTCACGGCGAGAGAGCACGATGTTCTTGCGCTCATCGTTCACCTTGACAATTTTAAACTCATACACGTTCCCAACGTATTCGTTGAGATCCTTGGGCGGGATGATGTCCACTTGAGAGCCTGGCAGGAAGGCCTCCACTCCCACGTTGACCATGAGACCGCCTTTCACGACGCTCTTCACCTTGCCCTTTACAAGACCGCCCTCCTTAAAGACGGCTACAATCTTGTCCCAGTTTTGCTTGTGTGCGGCCTTTTCCTTGGAGAGCACAACATGCCCTTCGTCATTCTCAAGACTCTCCAAAAGCACTTCAATCTGATCCCCAACCTCGATCTCTTCATCTTCGAATTCGGAGATGGGAATGACTCCCTCAGATTTATAGCCAATGTCCACGAGAACCACTTGCGGACGAATATCAAGGATGGTACCGTTGACGATATCCCCCTTGCGGAAAGAAGGAAGCTTGGAGGAGATCAAGGCTTCCAATTCAGTGTTACTCATAATTGTTTGTTTAGGTTTGTGAGTTTCCTTTCTCAAGGCCCATACACCGGCGGTTTTGCGGGCTCCTGTCGGCCGCCGGGCGAAAGGAAGAAAGCACATTCTATAGGATTTGACTCGCTTTGGCAAGCATTTTAGTCGGCATTTTGGCGTTTTTTTGCCATCACGCTTTTTGTCGGTAGAGCGTACATATTTTTTTGTTGCCAAATACGAACGCTCACGCTAAGATGCACGGAGGTGAGGGGTTCGGTGAGCTGTACGCACCGATGAACTCTGACCGGAAATAACAAGTGAAGCTATAACAACGATGCCAAAAGACAGAGAAACTAATATCATAGTGACCGGACGCCACATTGAGGTTACCGATGCGATCCGGGATTTCGCCCAAAAGAAGATAGAGGCTATCCACATTGACTACCCTCGTATTGTGGAGGCACGCGTGGTGGTGGATGTGCAGAAGGATCGCCACACGGCTGAAATTGTTCTGTTCTGTGCGGATCACATAACGATTCAGGCATCGACGACCGGGGCTGACCTGTATGCAGCCATTGATGAGACGGTTACCAAGATCATGCGCCGTATGCGCAAGCACAAAACGCGCCTCATGAAGCATTTCCGACCGCATCGCTCGCAGAGCATCCGCAAGTTGGAGGAAAAGGTCTATGAGGAAGATGTGCTGGACTTCGACGTCGATATCGATGCCCCGGAAGATCCCAAGCCGGTTCGTATCACACGCGAAGGCTACGAGCTCAAGACGATGTACAAGGAGGATGCCATCATGGAGTTGGAGATATCCGGCAAGCCTTTCGTACTGTATCGGAACGCTCGTCGTAATGTGCTCCAGATTGTCTATCGGTTGCATGAGGGAGAGTACAGCATTATTGAGCTCGGCAGCGAGCTGAAGGCCTGATCGCAGATTTTCGGGGAGGTACGTCACCTCGATGCCACAATCCCGATGTTTTTGGTCCGGCGGGCAGACGCTTATGCGTTTGCCCGCCGTCCCTTTCACATCGTCAAGCGATCGAAAATCATCACAGGCAAACGAATGGGAAGGGATTCGAACAACAGAAAAAAACTCTTGTTGTCATGATATCATCGTTGATACGCATCCAAAATCATGACAACAAGCGGTCATCATGATGGCCGCTCTCAAGGCTCCTCCTGCACACGTTCATGATACGAAAAAACCGCGCAACGCGCACGTTATTGATACATCGTAAATCGTAAATCGAAAATCGTAAATGGCAAACGTATTTTCCAAATACGTTTGCCCCGGGTCTTTCGTGTTGAGGCTTGCTCCAAGCCGGCGGATGTTGTATAATGGGAACCGTAAGGATGCTAGAGATGCCGGAAAGAACATTTGCCGAAGAGGAGAGGGCAGCACGCGAGACACGTGTTCGGATACGGCGCTTGCTGGGGGGGGGGCTTGTTTTGATGAGCATCGCTGTTCTTCTTAGTTTGTTGAGTTATAATTCCGCAGAAGTGGGGTGGAGTTATTTGAACGGAAGCGGTAAAGTCATCGAGGGTTGCAGCAATTGGCTGGGTTGGGTGGGGATGTACATGGCGGGACTGTTGTACAAATTTTTCGGGATGGGTGCGGTGTATGGGGCAGTGTTGATCCAAGTGCCTGCGTGGGGAATGCTGATAAACCCCAAGGTGCAAAGGGGAGGACAATGGGTATCGTGGGCGGTGATGCTCATTACGGCATGTGCGGTTCTGGCGATACAGGGACGAGTGCTCACGGAGTGGGCTCAAGGACAGGGAATAAACACGCCCGGGGGAGAGTTGGGATACCTTGACGGTGTGAAATGTGCGCAGGCGCTCATGGGAAAGTACTTGGGAATGGCGTTGCTGATGTTGGTGCATGCGATAGCCTTGATTTATTTCGCTCGGTTGACACCGCGGCTTCTTTATTCTACGGAGAAGAGGGATATGGTCGGACTGTTGGAGTGGTGGCGAGAGCGTCGGGAGTTTAAGAGGAGGGAGAGAGAGCGTGCTTGTGGTTCGTGGCAGTTGAGCCCTCCCGAGGAAGCCGAGGATGAAAAAACAACAGAGGTGGAACGGAAGGAGGAACATCGACCTGAGCAATCCCATCATCAATCCCGGCGTCCGGAACCGAAGAGAACAACCGCCCGCGGCGCGGGATCTGTGCACGTGCGCGGGGATAACTTGTTGGATCTGATGCAGGCGGTGGATGAGGACATTGCCCGCCGCAATGCGCCGGGAGTAGATGACGAGGAGGATGAGGAGCTGCCCATCAATGCTCATACGAGGGTGGCTCTGGAACGGCACATGGGGATAAGTATGGGAGGGGAAAGCGCGGCTCAGAATCGGGAACAAAAAAAGCCGGTAGCAAAGAAGGCGGGGGGGATGAAGAGGACAAAGAGTGTGCCGAAGTCGGCGCCGGTGGAGGAGGAATACCCGTTGCCCCCCCACGAGTTGCTTAAGTACGAGCCTGTCCCTGAGAGCGTGCGCAGCCAGGCACGTGAGGAGATGCTTGAAACACAGAGCATTATTGCCGATACGCTGGAGTCTTTCCGTATCTCCGTTCAGCCGGGCGAGATCACTCGCGGACCGAGCGTGACGCGTTATGAGTTTTCTGTGCCTCGGGGACAGTCCGTCAAGGCCGTAGCGGGGAAGAGCAAGGACATCATGGCGGCGACAAAAAGTCGTTCCGTGAACATTTTGGCGCCCATCCCCGGTAAATCGACGGTGGGTATAGAGCTGGAGAACAGTGTGAAGGAGCCGGTGTACTTGCGCGAGCTGCTGCAATCAGACGAATTTCACGATCCGAAGGTGCGTATTCCGGTGGCCCTGGGCAAGGATGTGTACGGCAACCCGGTGATCGGGGATTTGGCGGCGATGCCCCACGTGCTGGTGGCTGGGTCCACAGGTTCCGGCAAATCGGTTTGCATCAACAGCATGCTGGTTTCTTTCCTCTACAAATTCCGTCCGGATGAATTGAAGTTGATCTTGGTGGATCCGAAAGTGGTGGAGATGCAGCCGTACAAGAAACTGCCTCATCTCGCCGTGCCGGTGGTGACGGATCCGACGCGGGTGATCGGTGCGCTGCGCTGGGCTGTCAATGAAATGGAACATCGCTACAAGCTCTTCAGTAAAATGGGTGTGCGTAACCTGGAGGATTACAATGCCCTGCCACCGGATGCACGACCTATTCTGGACGAGGAAGAGGAATCGGTCGGACGCGAGAACCCGGACGCGGTTGATGCTATCGTGCGGGATGTCGAGGGTTCGCAGGGCTGTGACATACCGGAAGAAGACGAGGAGGAGCGGCAGAGAGAGCTGGACTTTGAGGATGACGGAACCATCCCCTCGCGATTGCCTTACATCGTGATCGTGATCGATGAGTTAGCGGACCTGATGATCCAGGTGAAAGAGGACTTAGAGAATTACATCGGGAGGCTCACGGGGAAGGCTCGTGCGGCGGGAATCCACATGATCGTCGCGACGCAATCGCCGCGAGCCCAGGTGGTGACGGGTACCATCAAGACCAATCTTCCCTCGCGTATTGCACTGAAGGTGTCCAGTCAGTTGGATTCGCGAGTGATACTCGACGAAGGCGGAGCTGAAAACCTGTTGGGCAAGGGGGATCTTCTCTTCCTGCCTCCGGGAGGACCGAGTAAAATGGCGCGGGCTCAGGGAGCCTTCGTCTCCGACGCAGAGATAGCCTCAATCATCCGCTATTGCGCGGCCCACGCGAAGCAAAACTTTGTGCAGAGTGCAACCGAGGCGGTAAACAACTCTGATGCCGAGGTGAGTGCAGGAGAATCCGGTCGCGGGGGAAATGCTGAGGACGAGGAACTCTACACCCGCTGTGTCAACCTCGTCGTTACCGAGCGTAAAGCCTCCACTTCTCTGCTGCAGAGACGTTTCGGCATAGGCTACTCAAAAGCGGCCAGGATTATGGACATGATGGAAGAGAGGGGAGTGATCTCTCCGGCTCAAGGGGCAAACCGAGCCAGAGAAGTGCTCGTCTGAACAAAAATGAGAAGGACGAGTAAAACCCGGAGTAGCGTTTCTCGCTGAAATGCTGTCCTATATGCCGTAAATCCTTCCTCCCATCGCTCCCTTTCTATCTCCGCATTTGCGTTTTAAGATCCCGTTGCGCTCTCCTCCGCATATTCCGCGTCACCGTCGCGCGAATTTTCTAAATCGTAAACCGTATGTTGACGCTTCGGTTCCACACTACCTCAGCACCCTGCGGGCAAAATGCTCACGCATTTTGTCCAATCCCACTCCGAGCCCTCGTGGGCTTTGTAAATCGCAAATAGGGCGCCGCCAAACGCCCCCGTCCATCGTCCATGAACTGCGTTTCCCCTTACATTGCGTAACAGGACAAGCACATTTGAGAGAAGCTCATCAACGGAGAGAAGGCTCTTATTGATTGATATCATCGTTTATACGCATCAAAAATCGTGATAATCAGCGATCATCATGATGACGACTTTGAAGAACCCTTCTGCGTACGTTGATAATTAAAAATCTGCGCAATGCGCACATTATCAACAAATCGTAAATCGTATGTCGTAAATCGTAAATGGCAAACGCATTTCCTAATGCGTTTGCCCCGCATTACGTAACACGGGGCTTGACAAATGGGAAGAGAAGGGTACACTTGGCGCGCATCAATACGCGACTATGAGTGCATACAGAAGTCATGACTGCAACGAGCTGCGCCCGCAGCACATCGGCGAGCAAGTGAAACTTGTGGGATGGGTGGATACTGTGCGAGATCACGGCGGTGTTATCTTCATCGATCTTCGGGATCGCGCGGGGAAGACACAGGTGGTGTTTCATCCGGAAAACAACGCCGATTTGGCCAAGAGGGCGGAGGCTCTGCGCGTGGAGTCTGTCATTCAGGTGGGAGGTAAGGTGGTGGCGCGTCTGAAGACGGATGAGATCGATGCCACGAATCCCGATTTGGCGACGGGAGAGATTGAGGTGGAGGCGGATGAACTGACTGTTTTGAATCGTGCGGCGGTGTTGCCTTTCCAGTTGGATCGGCACGTGGCCAATGAGGACATTCGCCTCAAGTACCGCTTCCTTGACCTGCGGCGTCCGGAGATGCAGCGCAACATGATCCTGCGCCACCGCATCACCAAAACCATGCGCGATTATCTTGACGAACAGGGATTCCTCGAAATTGAGACCCCGATCCTTTCCAAGAGCACGCCGGAGGGCGCGCGTGACTTCCTCGTGCCGAGCCGTCTCTCCCCTGGTACGTTCTACGCGCTGCCGCAGGCGCCGCAGCAGTACAAGCAGCTGCTCATGGTGGCAGGGCTGGAGAAGTATTTCCAGGTGGCGCGCTGCTTCCGCGATGAGGATCTGAGGGCGGATCGTCAGCCGGAGTTCACGCAGATCGATATCGAGGCTTCCTTCATCACACCGGAGGATATCTACGGCTGGGTGGAAGCCATGCTGCAACGAGTCTTCCGTGAGGCCGTCGGAAAGGAAATCAGCATCCCCTTTGAACGCGTCACCTGGCATGACGCCATGGACCAATACGGATCCGACAAGCCGGATCGTCGTTTCACCATGAAGCTCACGGATTGCTCGGATATTTTTGCCAAGAGCGACTTCCGCGTCTTTTCCGGCGCGATCGCGGCGGGCGGCGTGGTAAAGGCCATCAACGCCAAAAACTTCTCCCCCTCTGTCGGACAGGTGGATTCTCTGACGCAGACCGCTTTGGAAGCCGGAGCCAAGGGCCTCGCCTACATCAAGGTGCGCGACGTGAACGACCGCGAGGGCTGGAAGAGCCCCATCACCAAACGCCTCACGGACGCCGAGATCGATGCTCTTAAGGAAAGACTCAACATCGAGGACGGCGATTGCATTTTCTTCGCTGCCGGTCCGTGGGAGGAAAGTTGCACCATCCTGGGAAGAGTACGTCTTGAGTGCGCCCAGTATATGGAGCTGCTCAAGGATAATCACGATATCGACCTCTTCTGGGTGACTCGCTTCCCGCTCTTCGGCTGGGATGCGGAGACGCGGCGCTTCTGCGCCATCCACCACCCCTTCACCCGCCCTGTGCCGGAGGATGTGGACAAGGTTCTGCGTGGCGAGATTTCCACCGACCTCTGTGCCGAGGCCTACGATATCATCCTCAACGGCAATGAGCTCGGCGGCGGCTCCATTCGTATCCATGAGCGCGACCTGCAGGACGCCACTTTCCGCGCGCTCGGTCTGGATGAAGCGACTATCCAGGAGCAGTTCGGTCATCTTCTTTCCGCTTTCTCCTTTGGCGCCCCGCCGCACGGCGGTCTCGCGCTGGGCTTGGATCGCGTCGTGATGCTGCTGGGCGAGTGTTCCTCCATCCGTGAGGTCATCGCTTTCCCGAAGAACAACCGTGGGGCGGATCTCATGAGTGAGTCCCCGGCTCCTGCCGAGCCCAATCAACTGCGCGACATCCATATTCAGGTCAAGCTCCCGGAAAAGCTCCGTCAAAAACTGGAGGCCGAAAAAGCCGCCGCTCAGGACGGCGTATTCAATGCCCCGTGCGAGGCTTGACTCCTTCCTGTTCGGTGTTCGTCCTTGTTCTGCTCGGGGTGCCTTTTATTTGTTTGAGCAGCCCGTTTGCTGCATGGGGGACAAATCCCATGCGTTTCCCATGAACAAAGGAAGTAAGCCGGAGGCAGTAAGACAGTGAAAGCCCCCGAGGGCTCGGAGGTTGACTGGACAAAAGCGCAGCTTTTGCCCGAAGGGTGAAAGCGATCGATGGTTGTAAGGCCGCCTTGTGCTTCGCATATCCCGCGCGAAGCGCGCTAGCATCCAAATCGTAAATAGGCGCAGCCTGCTGCCCCCGTCCATCGTCCATGGCTTGGTTTTGTCTTCACATGGGGAGGGAATCATGCTAGAATGGTCGAAGGATGGAGTATGGGTCACTCATAGAGCGGAGACGCGAGAGGTTTGCGGAGCTGGAACAGCAGATAGAGGATCCATCGTTGTTTGAGGATCAGGAGCGTGCACGCGATATTTTACGGGAGCACAGCCGCATTCGCGAGTTGTTGGGAGACTGGGAGTTGCTGCAGGAGGCTGAGCGGCAGATGAGTGAGAACGAGCAGTTGGCTGCCGGGGAGGATGAGGAAATAGCGGAGATGGCTCGTGCCGAGGCGGAGGGGTTAAAGGAACGTCGGGAGGCTCTTCTTGAGAAGGTGCAGTATGCTCTGTTGCCGAGGGATCAATTGGAAGATCGTGATGCATTGTTGGAGATACGAGCGGGCACGGGGGGGGACGAGGCTTCTCTTTTTGCGGCGGATTTGTTGGGGATGTACCAGAGGTACGCGGAGCGTCGGGGTTGGGGCTTTGAGGTGTTGGATGCGTCGCCGACGGATCTGGGAGGATTCCGTGAAGTAACGGTTCGAGTGACAGGAGAGGAGGTTTTTCGTTTTCTGAAGTATGAAAGTGGGGTGCACCGGGTGCAGCGCGTGCCGGTGACGGAGACGCAGGGACGCATTCATACCTCGACGGCGACGGTAGCGGTATTACCCGAGGCGCAGGAGGTGGATGTGCAGATACGACCGGAGGATCTGCGAATCGAGACCTGCCGCTCCGGCGGAGCAGGGGGACAGCATGTGAACCGCACGGAATCCGCCGTGCAGATCTTTCACTTGCCGACGGGAATCATGGTGCGCTGCGAGCAGGAGAGATCTCAGATTAAGAATCGCGAGACGGGGATGCGTATCTTGCGCGCGAAACTTTTTGAGATGGAGCAGCGCAATGCGCAACAATCGTACTCTGCCCTGAGGCGTTCGCTCATCGGCTCCGGCGGTCGGGAGGAAAAAATACGCACGTACAATTTTCCGCAAAACCGACTCACGGACCATCGTATCGCCTATACCTCCTACAACCTGGACAATGTAGTCGCCACGGGTGACCTCGATGATATCATTGTCCATATGCAGCACGCCGAAATGCGCGAGCGTATCAATGAATTGGAAGCATGAAAACGATCGGTGAAGTCCTGCAGGGAGGTATTGATTATTTGGAGAAGAGAGGGGTGGAGGGAGCGCGTTCCTCCATGCAGGCTTTGATGGCTCATGTGTTGGAGGTGAACCGCACGTGGATTTACCTGCACATGGCCGATCCGATGACGGAGGAACAGCTCGCGCCGCTGAGGGAACTGTTGCGCTCCCGTGGACAGGGAACGCCTCTGCAACACCTGCTTGGGGAGGTGGAGTTCTACCGACGTTCTTTCCGCTCGGATGCACGCGCCCTGATACCGCGTCCTGAGACTGAGGAGCTGGTGGAGCTGGCGATACGCGAGATGAAAGGAGCAGGGGAGGGACTGCGTGTGCTGGACATGGGGTGCGGTTCCGGCGTGATCGGCATCACGCTGGCGTTGGAATTGCATGCGCTCAAACCGGAGGTCGTGATGGCGGACATTTCGCCCGTGGCTTTGGATCTCGCTTTAGAGAACGCGACCTCTCTCGGCGCCAAGGTGAAACTTTTCCGCAGTGATCTCTTCTCCGCTTGGCAGCCCGCCGAACAGGCGGAGGACACGCGTATCATCCCGCCCGCTCCCTTCGATCTCATTGTTGCAAATCTTCCTTACGTCCCCACTAACGAAAAACTCTCCGCAGAGGTGCAGCATGATCCCGCCACCGCGCTCTTCGCCGGTGATGATGGTCTGGCTGTCATTCGACGTTTCGTGCCGCAGGCGCTGGAATACCTGGTACCGGAGGGACGGCTCCTGCTGGAGGTCGGACACGACCAAGGGGAGCGTGTGCAGAGGCTCATGGAGGAAAGCGGTTATGAGGATGTCGCGCTGCTGAAGGATCTCAACGACATTGCTCGTTTCCCCATGGGACGCCGTCCTGCCGCAGTTGAAGAAAATCTCTCTAGCTCTCCCGTTGATGAAGATGCAGGAAACAAGTGACGCGCGGGCACCGCTCTGCACGGCTCTGGAGGAGTACCTCGTTCGTTGTATAGAGGAGCGGAGATCTGTCGCCCGAGAGCTGCTGGATTTCGTCCGCAGCACTCCGGATTGCTTCGAACGCAGTCACGCCGCCGGACACATCACGGGGTCCGCATGGGTGCTCTCGCCGGATGGGAAGAAAGCTCTTCTCCTGCTCCACCGCAATCTCCGTCGTTGGCTGCAGCCGGGCGGTCATGCCGACGGGGACGCCGATGTCCTGCGTGTGGCTTGTCGGGAGGCGACGGAAGAGACGGGGATTGCCGGACTTCACCCAGTTCAACCGGGAATTTTTGACGTGGATATTCACGTGATTCCCGAGAGCCCGCGCGCGCCGGAGCACAAGCATTACGATGTCCGTTTCCTGCTCCGCGCACCCACGCTTTCCTTCACGATATCGGATGAGTCGCTCGACATAGGTTGGTTCACGCTCGCGGAGATGCTTGCTCTCGACCCCCAACCGGATGAATCCGTCCTTCGCCTCGCGCGCATTCTTCCATATCGTAATTCATTGACATCCCATAAGGATCACTGAATGGAATCTATCAGTATTCTTTGAGCCCCGCGAGCTCTATTTATAATGCAGATAATAAGTCTGGTTTTCTGAACCCAAAATTCCTAAACCCTATTTTTAGAAATCCCCCCGCCAAACCCCGCTACTATGCGCATGACGTCGTCATATTGACCACGTTATGGGATACTAATGATCGTAATTTGTAATTCCCAATGTCGTTTCGGCTTTGCTTTTCCGGCTCCTCGTCGGATTTTCCTATTCCGCCGATGTTCTTTATCGACGGCGTTGCAATTCACTCGCGTAGCATTGTCCCAGATCGGCGGCGTGCTCGGCAGCCCGGTCGAGGAGGCTTCGTTTGCCGGGGGCAGAAACTCCGTCCACAGCGAGGCGGTCCTCGCAGAGCCCGGTGATCTCATCGCGGGTGAGCATGACATCTCCTACGAGCGCCCCGAGGACGCGAGCGACAAGGAGTCCGGTCCATGCCGGAACCGGAAGGATAGGACGGCGTTTGCCGATTGAATCGGCGAGCATTTTCCACAGATCCCGGAACGTGTACGTTTCAGCGCCCACGGCCTCTACGATACAATGTTGCGCGGTATTTTCCGCCTCATCCATGGCAAGTTGCGCAAAGTCACGCACGTGGATGGGCTGAAGTCTGTAGTTTTCTCCGCGTCCGAAGGTGCCGACGCAGGGGAGGTGCCGCAGGCACCACGCCATGTTGTTGATGAGAATGGACTCAGCTGGCGATTCTCCGAAGAGGACGGCGGGGCGCAGGATGCTGTGCGGGAGACCGGTTCCTGTCAGGGCTTGTTCCAGGCGGGCTTTGCCGCTGAAGTAGGGGAGGGGACTCGTGGGGTCGGGATGTGTGATGCTCGTGTGGATGATGCGCTGCACGCCGGCTTCTTTCGCGGCGGCGAAGAGGCGCAGAGTGTTCTCTACCGCTGAACGGTGCGAGAACGCGGCGTGTCCGCGTCCGTTGTAGGAGAAGCGCACCCAATAGGTGTTCACGAGGACATCGGCGCCGAGCAGAGAGGTCTCTCCGCCCTTGCTCCAAGGCATGGGACGCAGCTCAAGTTCGAGCGGGTTGGGGAGGCGGGAGGCGGAATCGGTGAGTCCGATAACGCGCCAACCGCGTTGCAAGGCTTCTTGGGCAATGTAGCGTCCGCTGTAGCCGAGGACTCCGGTGATAGCTATCGTTTTCATGGTTTTAGGTTTTATTTTGAAATAAGTCGAAGCAGTTTGCCTCCCATTTTGATGGCTCTGCGAAAAACACTCGTCGGGTAGCTCTGCGCTGCGCGGGCAAAGATCTCCGCCGCGTCCAGCAGTTCTTTCATTGCTTTCATCTTTCCTGCCGTTGTACGATCCCCTTCCGCTGTCGCCTCCCGCAGACATTCTTCCACGGCTTGCATAGCCCCCTTCGTCTCCCTCCTTCGCCTTTCCTCCAAGATACGGCGGGCGATTTCCCACACATCCCCCTCCGCTGTGTAATAAGTCTTCCTTTCGCCGAGCCGTGATTCCTTGCTCACTAATCCGTACTCTTCCAGCTCTCTTAAGCCGACCGATGTGTTGGAGCGCGCAATCCCCAACGCCTCGCTCATCTCCTCCGCGGTCAATCCCTTTCCCGCCACGTACAATAAGCCGTGCAGCAGGGCTGTGCTCCTGCCTATCCCCCATCGAGTCCCCATCTCGCCCCAACGACGTACAAACTTTTCCTGTGTCTTGGTCAGTTTCATTAATTTCTATTTTCTGAAATTTCAGAAAATTTGCAAGAAAAATATGTGTCTGTTGCGATAATTCTGATGCAATTTTCTTTGCGTGAATGACGATCCGGTTAAGCGAAGCACGCCTATCCTCTCGCATCGTTCCAAAATTCGGCTCCGCTATCGCTTTGACGCTTCGGTACCGCACTACCTCAGCGCCCTGCGGACAAAAGGCTGTGCTTTTGTCCAATCGCCCTGCCCGCCCGCTTCGCGTGCGCCCTGTACGGGGGCGTCGGGCGCTTTGCATCCCCCGCGCCGGACGGCGCGCATGCATCCAATTCGTAATTCGTAATTCTCAATGTCTGTCTATTTCCTTCGATTTTACGACCGAAGATGCTGAAAGTTCCTTCGAATTTGTGACTTAAATTGATCATATTTCATTCGCTTTTTGTAATAAAACGGGACAAACTTCCTTCGAATTTGAGGAATTGTGTTGACATATCAGTGCATTACGGATAGGCTGGAAAGGAACTGAAGCCATGAAACGAGATGCTATTAAGAAACTGGAAGAATGGCGAAAGAGTCCACGTCGCAAACCTTTACTGCTACTAGGGGCACGGCAGGTGGGGAAAACGTGGCTGGCAAAGGAGTTCGGCAAGGCACAGTATAGGAATGTAGCCTATGTTCGTTTCGATGAATCATCAGCAATGCGAGAGGCCTTTGAGCGCAGTTCGGATGTGAAACAACTTTTGGCGGATATCCAACTGTCATGTGGGGTGGAATTACATCCGGACGAAACACTGATCATTCTCGACGAAATTCAGGAATGCTCGGCGGCGCTGTCTTCGCTCAAATTTTTCTGTGAGGAAGCGCCTGAATACCCTATCATAGCCGCCGGGTCGCTGCTGGGCGTGGAGTTACACCGTGGTGTAGGCTTTCCCGTTGGGAAGGTGAATCGCGTGATGCTTTATCCGCTCACCTTCACCGAATTTTTAACGGCTACTGACCATGAGCGTTATGCGGAATTGCTACGAAAGCGGGACTGGGAAACCATCACGCACTTCCAAAGCGTGTATGAAAATTTGTTGCGCTACTATTTTTATATTGGCGGTATGCCGGAGGCGGTCAAAGCGTACGTGGAGACCGGTCAGTTTGTGCAAGTGCGGCAGGTGCAGATGAATCTGCTGGCGGATTACCGAGCAGATTTTAGCCGACACGTTCCGGAGCCTGAGGTGGGACGTCTCTGTGACGTGTGGGACTCCATCCCCACTCAATTATCCGATAACAAGCGTTTTATTTTGGCGGATATCGTGCGCGGGGCTAAGTCGTCCGTTTATCGCGCTCCTATCACTTGGCTGCAGGAAGCAGGCCTTCTCCACGCTGCCTACAATGTGAGGCAACCGCAGTTGCCGCTCTCCGGTTACCGGGATGAACAATTCAGACTCTTCCCTCTCGATGTGGGTCTGCTGGCGGCACAGGCCGGACTGGCTTCCGCCGTGTTGGTGGAGAAGAATGCGGTATTCAGACAATTCAAGGGAGCGCTCACGGAGCAGTACGTCTTTCAGCAATTGCTGGCCGAGTGCGGACAACAGCCCTACTTCTGGTTGGCAGACAGGGCGCAGGCGGAGATAGATTTTCTACTGGAAACGGATCGGGGCGTGGTGCCGCTGGAGGCGAAGGCAGAGCTGAACCTGCGCGCCAAGAGTCTGCGTAGCTTTTGCCAACGCTACCGCCCCACAAAAATTGCCCGTACCTCCATGCACAGTTACGGCGTGTCTTCCTACTCCTATAGCGATACGGACGGAAACGCGCGCAGCTGCTCCTTGCTCGACATTCCCCTGTTTGCCATCAGTCAGCTTCTCGCAGAGTTGACCGATTGAAGCGCTTTCCTACCTCGTAATTCGTAACTGTCCATAGGCGCCGTCAGGCGCCCCCGCCTTTTAGGCAGCCGGAGGCGCGGCGGGATTCAGCGGTGGCGCGGATGTCGCGGATGAGTTCCCGGTGCACAAGGGAGAGATCAGTTCTGTCATCGAGGACGGAGATGATCTTGAGGTAGTTGTCAACCTGGTGACCGGACGTGGACTGGGAGGTATTGTGCAGGGTGTCGCAGAGTTTGACGAGGAGAGCATCCGGCGAGAGATGGGACAGCTTGTCGCGCATGTAGGGCACCTTGCCTTCCTTGGCGATGCGTGCTTCATCGTTCGTGAGAGATTGGACGAGTTCCGCGACACGCTTGCCGAATTGGGACTCGAGTTGATCGAAGGTGACGTCCTTGCAGTCCTCTAAGGTATCATGCAGGTAACCGACAATGACGAGCTCAGGGTCGGAGGAATGCTTGGCGACGAGTTGGGCGACGGCTCGGGGGTGGGTGAAGTAGGGGTCGCCGGAGTCTTTGCGGGTTTGACCGTCATGGGCGTTTTCGGCGAAAGCGGCGGCTTGAGGGATGAGGGCTTCGGCTCGGGAGCGACCGGTGAGGGAAGCTTCGCGCTTGAAAAAAGGGCGTATGTGGTGGAGTAAACCGACACTTATCCGGAACAGCACCTCAAGAACAATAACGCCGATGGCGGTGTAAGCAAACAGGAAGAACGGGAGAGAAACATAGATGAGAGCGCCCTGAGCATCAGAGACCGCTTCCTCTACGGCTCTGATGATAGAGTACATCGTCAGAGGCGTCCAGGTGATGAGGATTTCCCATGCGTAACGACGGAAGGAGGCTTTTGCGGACAGGGAGAGGAGCAGAGCCAGAAAGGGCGGCACGGCGTAAAACGGGAAGAAAATGCACCCTCCTATGCCCATGATGGTTATCAGTACGTTGAGAAGTGCGACGAGTCCCACTGCTGCGAGTGCAGAACACAGACCGAAATGTCTTTTCGGATGCTCGCCGACGGATGAGTCCGTCGTGGTAACCCGGCCTCTGTGGGAGGGATGGCTCATGCGAGGTTTTTGGACTCCATGGCACGTATCATATCGGCTTCCTGTTTGACGCGCACTTGGAGGTCAGCCAGAGCATTCATGTAATAAATGTAGGCGTCGTAGGGGGAGGGGTAGGGAGTAAAGCCGTTGCTCTTCTCCATGTAGTGGAAGTGATCAGCGCTCTGCAGCTTGCGCCAGACGTGAATCATATCGCGATCGCGGCTGGCCTTGACGGGTTCCTCGAGGTCGTAGATTTTTTTGAGGGCCTCTTGCTGCATGACGTTGGCATTCCACTGGGAGGTGGTGCCGAAGGTGGAGCATGAGGTAGGCTGGGGACAGTCGATCGTGCCGGTTGAGTGGAACTCATGCACAATTTCTCCGGGGGTCATGAATCGGTTCCCTTCAAAGAGGATGGCGGGGATGAGCGTGCGCCAGAATTCAAACACGCCCGTCGAGTCGGGTTGGCGTTCGCCCAGGGTCTCGTAGTCCATGGAGATGTTCACCACTTGCCCCTCCTGTTTCGTGATCCAGTCGGCAAACGTGTAGGGCGAGAGAGGGTATTCCGTCCAAGAGGGATCGACTCGGTTGTTGGCGAGGTCGTTGGAGAGGTGGCGATTGCGGACGATTGTCTTCGTGTTGGCGATGAGCGGGGCGCACTGGAGGTCGTTGGGATGCAGGTTGCTCATCATCTGACGATTTCCGTCCGCCATGATGCCCTCCATCCCCATGTCGAGAGCTTGGGCTGCGATGGCGTTGGAGTAGAGCATGCCCGTGTTCCAGAGGACGGTGGGCTGCACGCCGAAGAGGGATTCAATGAGGTCGATATGTTCCTGCACCTGCTCGGCAAATTCACCGGGAGAATAAAGCGAAGCGAGCGAGGCGTAGTAGGGCATGGCGAGGAATTCCACGCACCCCGTGTCGGCCAGTTCCCGGAAGGAGAGGAGGAGATCCGGGCGGTGATGCATGGCCTGCTCGAGGATGACGCCGGAGAGGGCAAGCGAGAAACGGAACTTGCCATCGGAGAGCTCGATGAGCTGGCGCATGAGGCGGTTGGCAGGGAGGTAGCAACGCTCGGCAACTTGGCTGAGCACCTGCGCGTTGAGCAAGTCATCCTCGTAGAAAGCGTGCTCCCCGATTTTGAAAAAATCGTAGGCGATGAGACGGTTGGGCTGATGCGCATGAAATGTGAGGGAGATATTCATGGCGGATTCGCGTGTGCGTTTGCGTTACCAGCCCAGGACGTGGTGATAGACGCGAATCATCTTGTCCGCGGCTGTGTCCCAGTTTGAGTTCTTGATATCCTGAGCGCTCTGCTCGGCTACCTTCTTGTAAAGCTTCTCATCAGTGACGAGGTCAACGATGTGCTTGGCCATCATGTTGACGTCCCAGAAGTCAGCCTTGAGGGCTCCCTTCATAACCTCGGCAACGCCACTCTGCTTGGAGATGACGGCCGGGATGTTGAATTGGGCGGCTTCCAGGGCGGAAAGTCCGAACGGCTCCGACACGGAGGGCATGCAGTACACGTCCGTGAGGGAAAGCAGCTCGTTCACCTTCTTCTTGTCCAAAAAGCCCGTGAAGTGGAAGCGATCTCCCACACCGTGGAAAGCTCCGGTCTCAATGAGCTGGCGGAGTTTCTCACCTGTACCGGCCATCACGAAGCGCACGTTTTTCGTCTGCTCCAGCACTTTCGCCGCAATCTGCAGGAAGAACTCAGGTCCCTTCTGCGCGGTGAGACGTCCCAGGAAGAGAACGAGTTTTTCCGGGAATTTCTTTTTGCTGCGGAAGACGTGCACGGGGTCGGCCCCGTTGTGCACCGGGAAAATTTTGTCCGGATTGATGCCGTAATGCCCGGCGGCAACAGTGCCGGTGTATTTGGAGACGGGGATGACGGCATCCGCCTGCTCCATGCCGTATTTCTCAATGTCGTAGATCCAGCCGCGTGCGTCGGCTCCGGCGCGGTCGAATTGAGAGGCGTGCAGATGCACCACGAGGGGTTTGCCGGTGGCGCGTTTGACTTCCACACCGGCGAGGTAGGTCATCCAGTCGTGCGCGTGCACGAGGTCGAAGTCGTAGGCTCGTGCCATGACGGCGCAGATTTTGGAGAACTCGATGACTTTGCGAGCAAGGTCTCCGGAGTACAGGTCCTCGTGAGCGGTGAAGAGTTCCAGATCCGCCTGATGCACCTTGGAGAAGAGGAGTTTGCCTTCGCGGGTGAAAGTGATTTGCCCGGGCGTACCCTCCTCACTGGCATAGGGGTGAAGATCGACGGGTGCATTTCCGACGGCGGCGAAGCTCTCGTACATATAGCCGCTTTCGAGCGTCTCCACTTGCCGATACTGCAGGTTGTTGATGCCCACCAAATCGAACCCATCGTACCGATAATCCGGTTGAGCCTTGGGAACGATGACTGAAAGATCGACCTTTTTCGCAAGCGCCTTGGATATGCCCATGCACGCCACGCCCAGTCCACCGTTGATCAACGGCGGAAACTCCCATCCCAGCTCGAGCACTTTGATGCGTTTCATGGCGTGTGGCACTATTTGTTTACGCCCGCTCTCCGCGGCGCGCCGATATTTAACGCCATTCTACGAGGTTTGTCCAGCTCAATTTGTGTGCGTATCTCTATACGTTCGATGAAAATACATCGCAAGACATTGCAGGATAGGTTTCAGAAAAATCTGCAATTTTCGTCCCCATGCGGCAACAAAACAGCGACGTCTGCCACCTGGCGCTCTTTTTTTCTACAAAAACCCCCGAGGTCTCCCCTCTTCTCGAGAAACCTGCCCCGTTTCCGCCCCCCGTGCGTTGAATGATTTTCCTCCCCGACAAGGGAAGGGGTCAATCAGTGCTCCTGATTAGCTTTGCGAATGTCCTGCAGGGCCGAGATGAAGTCATCCAGGATCTCCGCAGGTACCATGATGCGGTCGCGGTTGGAGCTCACTTTCTCAGTGATGCGCACCACTCGACCTCTCGCGTTGCTCTTCAGGTCAATGAAGAATGTTTTGCGATCGGCGATGATCTTTTCTGTGCATATAATGTCGTCCTCCACTGTGTCGATGCAGGTTGGTTGTTTATCCCTGCATTGGTAATCTTAGCAAGTTCTCGTTGCAGAGTCAACTTATTTTCAGCGCCTGTCCCCAATAAATTTTATCTCGTGCACCGAAAAGCTGTGTCCATCACCCTAAAAAAGGGCAAGCTTGCGAAGAATTCCCGCGCCGACGGCGCATTTGCTTCACTCAAGCTCGCGTTTGTTCTCTTCTCCCCAGAAAGTTTCGAGGCTGTAGAAGTCTCGAATTTCGGCGGTCATAACGTGAACCATGACATCGACGTAATCAAGGACGGACCAGAGGGCTTGGGGGGTGCGCTCGGCATAGACGGGGTAGAGGTTGAGGCGCTCTCCGACGAGTTTGTCCACATCGCGCAGGACAGCTCGGAGATGTGGCACGGAGGTGGCTGTGCAGACCAAGGCAAAGTCCGTGATGGAGGAGGAGTGTCGGAGGTCGTAGAGAGCGATTTCGGTGGCTTTGGCATCCGCTGCGGCGGACGCACAAGTCTTGGCGAGTTCGAGGCTGTTCATAGGTATGGGAGAGAGAAGGACTCAATCACGCTCGGAAGAGGTCTCGCTTGCGGCGGGAGGATTGTCGTCAGGGGTTTGCAGGTCGGTGGGAGCATCAGAAGGGAGCGGCACATCGGGCGGGAGTTCGCGGGAGGGAGGATTGAGCATGGTCCCGGTGTCGAGGAGTTCCCTGACGTGATCGCCGCTGAGGGTCTCAAACTCAATGAGCTTTTTGGCGATGAGCTCGAGACGATCTTTATTTTGCGAGAGAATGTCGAGGGCGCGGTTGTAGTTTTCCTCAATGATGCGGCGAATTTCTTCATCGATGATCTGAGCGGTGCGTTCGGAGAAGTTGCGCACAGATTGAGCAAAGTCGCGCGCGAGGAAGACTTCGTCATGTCCGGAGGAATACTCCACAGGACCGAGCTTCTCACTCATTCCGTAAACGCAGACCATCTTGCGTGCAATGGAGGTGGCTTGACTGATGTCGCCACGTGCCCCGCCGGAAACGTCGCCGAACATAACGACCTCAGCACAACGACCACCCATGGCCATCACGATGTAGTCGAGCAACTCGCTCTTGTACTCGCTATGCGTGTCCTCGTCCGGCAACATCATCGTGACTCCCAGCGCCGGTCCGCGCGGGATGATGGTTACTTTGTGCAGAGGAAGCTTCTTCGCCAGATCGGTCTTGAGCAGGCAGATGGCGTGCCCCGCCTCGTGCACGGCCGTCATCCATTTTTCCCGCTCCGTGATCTCAAGGGAGCGGCGTTCGCGACCCCAGCGCACCTTTTCGCGTGCCTCTTCAAGGTCAGCCTGAAGGACGGTAGAGTGGTTGCGGCGCACGGCAATGAGGGCGGCTTCGTTCACGAGGTTGGCAAGTTCTGCGCCTGAGAAGCCTGTGGTGGCCTTGGCGACGGATGCCAGGTTCGCTTCAGGAGAGAGTTTGATCTTGCGGGCGTGTACACGCAGGATTTGCTCGCGTCCCGCCGCATCCGGCAGGTTCACCATCACCCTACGGTCAAAGCGACCGGGACGCAGCAGGGCGGGATCCAACACGTCTTCCCGGTTGGTCGCGGCGATGACGATGATGTTTTCGTTGTCCGTGAAGCCATCCATTTCAACGAGCAAGGCATTGAGCGTTTGTTCGCGTTCATCGTGTCCCCCGCCGACGCCGTGACCACGGTGGCGTCCTACGGCGTCAATCTCGTCAATAAAGATGAGGCAGGGTGTGTGTTTCTTCGCTTCGGCAAACATATCACGCACGCGGCTTGCACCCACACCAACGAACATCTCCATGAAGTCGGATCCGGAGATCGTGTAGAAAGGTACGTCGGCTTCACCGGCTATGGCCTTTGCGAGGAGGGTTTTTCCGGTTCCGGGAGGTCCGACCATCAGAATGCCCTTGGGGATGGAGCCGCCGAGGGAGCGGAATTTTGCCGGGTTTCGCAGGAATTCCACGAGTTCCCAGACCTCTTCCTTTGCCTCGGAGATGCCGGCTACGTCCTTAAAGGTGGTTTTATTCTTGGAGGGATCCAAGAGCCGGGCGCGGGATTTGGCAAATTTGATGGCTCCTCCCGGACCGCCGGCATTCATGCGGAAAAGCATGAAAAAGAGCAGCACGATGAGCAGGATGGGCAGGCAGTTGATGAGGATGAGCTGCAGGGTGTTGCTCTCCACGCGGTAGATGGCGTGGGCGCCCACGAGAGTCCTTATCGTATCGCCTTGAAATTTTCCGCTGAAAGCAACCCGTACGGCGATGACGTCACGACGTCCCACTTTCTGCGTGGGGTAGAGGCGGTATTGTCCGATGATGACTCCACTGCCGCTGCCGCGCAGGTAAACAACGGGAGGCGTGGACATATCGATGCGACCCTCTTCTCCCAGGGCGCGGAATTCCTGAGTGGACCAGATTCGCACGGCGTCCGGCACTTGCTCGGGCAAGGGTGTGTCAGCGCTCTCCACAGAAGTGGAGGTGATGCCGAAGCGGTTGCAGAGCGCCTTGATTTCATCACTGTCTGTAAAGGGCATGTAGAAATGTCCGTAAACGAATTGGGGCTTTTGCTTGTAAATGTATGCGCGGATGACTCCGGTGTTGTTTTCCTCATCGGTGATGACCTCGATGGGAAAATTCTTCGGGTCGTTCATGATCACCATCCCGGAGCGCAATTCTTTCTCAAAAGTCGGAAGCTCCATCTTCTTTGTCGATACCCCCAGCCCCCCGTCAAAGACGAACGCCAGCAAGATGACCCCGACGATGACAGACACCAGAACCCACAGCCCCCAGTTGGTTTGTCCTTGAGGCGGCATCGGTTGGTTGGGCTGTTCTTGTTCGTTGCTCGGTTTTTGTTCGGGGATCTCTGCCATATCGAAAGGTTGATTCGTACCTATATTACCTCATTCCTTTTCTGTTGGAAATACCGGAGTGAGACATAATGCAGGGCAGGAGAATAGAGAAAAAGCCGTTGCTTTTACGGATGCATCATTCACAACGTTCAGCTTGTCAGTTGTTGCCCCTGATTACTTGAGAGCTCTTATAATCGTTATGAGGGAAAGGAGAGAGTCGTTCCTCCGCGATGTGAGGGAGAGCGTTGTTTTTGCAATTTTGTTAGTATATTCCGTGTGATAAACGGCTAGGCTCGCTTCCTCTTCGCTCGACTTGTGAGAGCTTGCTTGACATGGCAGGAGGGTGTGATAAATTACCACATATGAAGAAGTGCGAACGGGTAGCGGATTTTAAGGAGGTGCGCGGCGGAGTTACTTATGCGCGTGGGTTTGTGGCGAACGCGTTGAGCTGCGGCATTAAGAAGCCCACGGCCACGAGATTGGATTTGGGACTCGTGTATTCCACGCGACCGACAACGAGCGCCGGGACATTCACAACGAACCGCGTGAAAGCCGCCTGTGTGAGGGTGAGCAAGGAGCACTTGAGCAAAGGAGACATCCGGGCCGTTGTGGCCAACAGCGGCAACGCCAACGCTTGCACGGGGCGCGATGGGATGGTTGTGGCATGCAAGGAGTGCAGTATTGTGGCGAAGGAATTGGGGTTGGAAAGTAGGGAGGTAGCTGTTTGTTCCACGGGAGTGATAGGCTTGCCGATGCCGATGGTGCGCATCGAACCGCGTCTGCCGGAACTCTGCCACGACCTCTCTGCGAAAAAGGGACACGATGTCGCTTCCGCCATCATCACGAGCGATACCTGCGAGAAGGAGATCGCGGTGCATTTCAAGGTGGGCGACAAGGAGGTTCGCATCGGTTCCTGCTGCAAGGGAGCCGGTATGATCTGCCCGAATATGGCCACCATGATCTGCCTGATCTGTACGGATGCAGCGGTGTCGCGTGAGGCTTTACAGGAGCTTGTCAACGAGGGCGTTGAACGTTCCTTCAACCGCATCACCATCGATGGCGACATGAGTACAAACGATACCTGTCTCGTGCTGGCAAATGGTGCGAGTGGGGTAAGGCTTTCGCCGGGACGTCCGGGATGGAAGCAATTCTGCGCCGCGTTGCACCACGTCATGCTCCAGCAGGCTTGGCGCATCGTGCGAGATGGAGAACGGATCACCAAATTCGTGACCGTAAAGGTGAAGGGTGCGCCCACCCGGACTGAGGCAAAGCTGGTGGCGATGGGGGTGGCAAACTCCTCACTCGTGAAGAGCTCATGGAACGGGGGCGATCCGAACTGGGGGCGCATCATTCACGCCGTGGGCTACTCCGGTCGCCGGGTGCGTGAGGAGAAGGTGGATATCGACATTGCGGGGCTACCGGCTTGTCGTGGAGGGGTGCAGACAGATACGCCGAGTGATGAGCTGCGGGCGCGGGTGCAGGCGGATTCTTTTGAGGTTGCAATCAACCTTAACATGGGAAATGAGGAATATACCGTCTATACTTCTGATCTCTCCCCGGAGTACGTGGACTTTAATCGTTCGGAATATGCATACTGGAATCAAGCAAAACAGGATGGGCTTACCAAATGATGCAACGATGAAACGTATCCTCTCCTCGCGATTCGGACGACTCATGGCAGTAGCTTGGAGCGTCTGGCTCGCGTGCCTCCAGCAGCTTCCGGCGGTCGATGTGGCTGCTGCGGCTGCGGATGGCTCTCTTTGGCAGCAGACTCGACAGGAATTGAGCAAAGGTCTGCTGCGTGGGTGTGCCTACAGAAGAGTGGATGAAACGACGGAACGGTTCCGTTCGAAGATAAACGACATGACCTTTGGAGGAGTCAAGACAGGGGACGTGTTGTTTAATTGGGATGAGGGTAAGCAGCACATACTTTCAGTCAGTTCCACCATCTACAACAAAGGAGACGACGGCGAGATCGAAAAGGAGGAATTTGAAGCACGACTCAAGGAAACGGTGGAGGGTCTCAACAAGGCACTGGGTGCAGAAGGAGCGCCTCGTAAGCTCAGCCGCAAGGAGGCAGGAGTCAAGGGGCGTGCATGGGAATGGGAAACCGAGAATTGTGCGGCGCTTCTGGAGGCGGCTTCTTCCGGAGCCGGGAAAAATTATGTGGCGGAATTCATCCGCATCAGCCTGGCTTCCCGAGAAGAGGATCTTGAAAAAGGAACTTCTAAAGATACCGCGAAAAAATCAGAACTCAAAGGTCATGTGAAGTCCGAGGATAATGGAGATGTGTGGATTGTTGGGATCCCGATGGTGGATCAGGGGGAGAAGGGATATTGTGTGCCGGCGACGGTGTCGCGCGTGTTTGCCTATTACGGGATGGACGGAGTGGATCAACATTCATTGGCGGCATTGTGCAAGAGTTCGGAACGAGGAACGACGATGGATGATATGCAGAAGGCGCTCAAAGGAATCTGCGGTTCGTTCCACATGACCGTCCGTTCATGGGAATGGATCAATACAAAAGCCATTTCAAAAAAACTCGTGAAGAAGCTCATGAAGTCTGACGACGGTGGACAGAATTTCGATCCGTCTGAAGAAATTCTCTCCATCGTAAAGAGTAGACCGAATACGATGAATAAAGGATTTGCTGAAATCAAAAAGCAGATTGATTCAGGCATTCCCGTTGTGTGGGCCGTCCTGTTGGGTATTTACCCGGAGCAGGGATTGCCCCAGAGTTTCGGTGGACATATGCGCCTCATCATTGGTTACAACGAGGAGAAAAAGACCATTATTTACAGCGATACGTGGGGTGCCAGACATGCGAGGAAGTCCATGCCCATGACTCACGCCTGCGCGATGACGCGTATGCTCTGCGTTCTTCGTCCGACTCGATAAAGGACTCAGACTCCTCGCTTCCGCAATTCACAAAAAAAATTGGGTCGACATTGGTCGACCCAATTTGAAATCATCCACGATTCAGTGCCTCCTGCATCAGCCCTCCTCCTGGGGAGTCGGTGCCGGCTGTTCAGGAGCGGGAGCCTCGGGCGCCGCCGGTTCGGGGCAGCCCTGCGGCTGATGGTGAGGAGTACAGCAGGGGCAGCAGGGTGGCGGGGGAGGACAGCAGCCTCCGTGCTCTCCGGGTCTCGGACCGCAACCGGGCTTGCCGGGAGGCATGGCGGGACCGTGTCCGCAGTGGCGCCTTCCACGCGGTCCCTGTCCGTGCATTCGCGCAAATTCCTCTTTCATGGCAGCTTTTTCTTGGTCGTCAAGTTGACCGTCCTTGTTGGCGTCAAATTTTTCCAGCATACGCTTTTCAAACTCGGCCTTGCGAGCTTCGCGAGCAGCCTTGATGGCTTCCTTTTCCTGCTCGTCAATCTTGCCGTCTTTGTTCGTGTCGAACTTCTCCATGAAGGCGGCACGGTCATGGGGACCATGCGCGTGATGGTGCCCGGGATGCTCCGCTGCAGGAGGCGGCGTAGGGGGTGCTCCTCCATCCGGGGCAGGTGAGGGTTCCTGAGCCAGCAGGGGCAGAGTCGTTAACAGGACTAACAGTGTTATTTTCATATTGTGTATAGAGGGTTGGGTTTTCTTGGGAGGATGATATATACCCCTCCGCTGGGTGGGTACGGAATTTTCTCTCCACTTTCTACATTTTATTTTCTCCTATCTCAAAAAAAGAAAAATCCGGGTGGTCAAAAACCAACCGGATTCTTCTCGTTAAGTTGTCAAAAGCAATCACGCTTTCACCACAGAAGCGAGCACCACGGTCCCGTTGAACGGCGTGGTCACCTTCTCGGGCAGAGTGATCTGCGTGAGTCTCAGGGATTCGCCCAACGCCAATGGTGAAATATCTGCCACAATGACGTCGGGGATGTTCTTCACCTCGCACTTTACCGGGAGGTCATAGACCAACTGCTGCACCTGTCCGCCCATGGCAACGCCCACGGGCGTGCCCTTCAAGTGAACCGGCACCTCAACCTGCACCACGGAGGTCTCCTCCACCGCTTGGAAATCAACGTGAGTCGTGCTGTCCGTCAGGTGGTTGTGTTGGATGTCCTTGATAAGGGAGAGTATTTTACGTCCCTCCATGTTGAGCTCGACGAGCAAGCTGTCCGTCTCGTCCAGACCGAGCAGGACGCGCATATCCGGTTCGTGAATCTGGATGTTGATGTTGCCTTCCGGCGTACCGTACACGACTCCGGGGATGAGCCCCTGGGCGCGCAGAGCTTTCAGCTTACCGGTTCCCGTTATTTCTCGCTTAGCGACGTTGAGTTGTTTCGCTTTCATCGGTTTGTTCTAAAATGGAGTTTCTTATGGTCTTTCCGACGTCGGTGCTCCTTAGTCCGGCACCCGCCGAGATTACGCGCCCTCGCTTGCGAAGCAAGTGCGGACGCGCAGGATGCCACGCTACCCCCCTTTTGTCAAGTAAAAAAACGGGCAAACAGGGCAAATGTATTTGAAAACCCACACGTGTCCTCGATTAAATTCCCTCCAGCCTCATTCAGTCCATTCCCTATGCGTTTCCTCTGGACGAAGGGAGTAAGCCAGCAACCCGTCAAGGCATTACTCCGTATGCTTTCCTCACAAAAACTACCCACGAACTTTCCCCACCGCCCATGCTTATGCCTTGCACCCCCGCGCGCAGCGCTCTAGCATCCCAAATCGTAATTCGTAAATAGGCGGTGGAACACCGCCCGGCCGCTTTCCTCCTATCACCGCCTCCTCGACCACAAAAATTCCGCTCCGCTATCGCTTTGACGCTTCGGTACCGCACTACCTCAGCGCCCTGCGGGCAACGCTTACGCGTTGTCCAATCCTCCTCCGATCCCTCGGCGGCTTTGCCTCCCCGCGCTTCGCGCGCGAATTCCCCGAAATCGTAAATCTGCCATCTCGAAAAACTCAATTTTATAGGGAACGAAAGAGCAATAAGAGTCGCCTTCTCCTCCTT
>CANQYL010000027.1 GCA_947628035.1 uncultured Akkermansia sp.
GTAGCGAAAAATTACCTGTCAGCGGAAGAAATGGGACAGCTCAATCGCCTGGTGAATGCTTATCTGGATTTTGCTGAAACGATGGCTCAACGTAAGATCCCCATGACGATGCAGGACTGGGAACAACGGCTCAACGGATTCATCCGCATGTTTGAATACGGTGTGCTCTCCGATGCGGGGAAGGTGACGGCGGAGATCGCGCGGCTGCACGCTGAAAGCGAGTTCGAGAAATACCGGGTGATTCAGGATCGCGAGTATCTTTCAGATTACGACCGCTACCTGCTGGAATTGGAGGAACACTGCAAGATAAAGGGCAGCACTGACGCCCCTCCGCAAGGAGAGAATACTCGAGACGTGTGAATGGTGGGATTTCTGTTTGAATGAATGCTAACGTATTTGAAATACGTATAGCTTCGAGCGTATCTCACTCGCAATGAATCGACAAGACAACCACTAGTTACTATCTTTTCTCTGCCGGAGATGCTGACCATCTTATGCAAGTCTCCGGGAAAAGACTTTTTCCTGACCGGTAGCTTGACATACGTATTCTGAAAGCTTTATACTCACCTCGTCCGGGTGGACAGCGATTCTATGAAAAAGACAGCTATGACATTATTGGCGTGTGCCGTGCTCGGCATCGCGTACGGTCAGGAGGAGCAGCAGAAGAGCGGTTTCGGTCTCGAGGTGAATGCCGCCTACAACTTTGCGCTGAAGGATATTGTGAAAGCTAAAGATGGACTCCCTGCCTACACGGTAGATACGTATGGGGTGGATTTGACCGCTCTGTACGCCTTCAACAAGCATCATGCTGTGAACATCCGCTTCGGATACACAACGGGCGATGATGATCATACGATTTATGAGCCAGGGTACTACCCGGAGAATATCAAGGTAGAAGTACAGAACATTTACATTATGCCCGGGTATCGTCTGACGACGTCGCTGAATGACTCTCTCAGTTTCTTCGGTGGTGTCAATGTGGGCTTTGCGCAGACAGAAGGAGAGATTGAATGTAGCGACGCAATCCGAAGTGTGAGCGAGAGCAAGAGTAAATGGGGCTTTGCGTGGAGCGCGGAAGTTGGCGTGGCTCAGAAAGTGACCAGTATCGGCTCCGTGACTCTCGCCCTCCAATTGCAAGGTCTCTGCGGACGTCCGGAGTATGAAAAGCTGGCTAAAGGAAAACCGGGGAATCTGCTTTACCTCGGCGTTCGTCTTGGCTACAGCTGCCGATTCTGATGGTCTTGATATCATGATCAACAAGCAGGCGAGGCATAATATGCCTCGCCTTTTTATTTTCACTCGCCGAATCGATGGGCTTGACATACGTATTCTGAAAGCATTATACTCACCTCGTTCAAGTGGACAATGATCCTTTGAAAAAGACAGCTATGACATTATTGGCGTGTGCCGCGCTCGGCATCGCATACGGTCAGGAGGAACAGCAGAAGAGCGGTTTCGGTCTCGAGGTGAATGCCGCCTACAACTTTGCGCTGAAGGATATTGTGAAAGCTAAAGATGGACTCCCTGCCTACACGGTAGATACGTATGGGGTGGATTTGACCGCTCTGTACGCCATCAATGAGCATCATGCCGTGAACATCCGCTTCGGTTACACAGCGGGCGATGATGCTAATACGGTGTATTATGACGGATATGTGGACGAAAATTATATTATTGTCCCGGCTAATGTAAAATCTGAGTTCGAAAATATCTACATCATGCCCGGGTATCGTTTGACAATGCCCCTGACCGATTCCCTGAATTTCTTCGGCGGTGTCAATGCCGGTGTTGCCCAGACGGAGGGGAAGCTGAAGGCAAGTGCTTATGGGACGACATTGAGCGAGAAAAAGGTTAAATGGGGGTTCGCGTGGAGTGCGGAAGTTGGCGTGGCTCAGAAGGTCACCAAGGCCGGATCTGTGACTCTCACCCTCCAAATGCAGGGATTGTACGGACGTCCGACGTTTGATTGGGTGCTTGTGGGAAGATCGAGTTCCCAGCTCAACCTCGGCGTGCGCCTTGGCTACGGCTGCCTGTTTTGAGGAAACTGCAAGCAAAGATCACGAAGCACGCGGGATATTGTAAATCCCGCCCGCCTTTTTTCGGGATGGGATGCGAGGTATGCTGTCTCAGGCGAGACTTTCTTGAGAATAAATGCCGGCAGGAATAGCGTGTTTACCCATGTCCCCAGTAAGGCAAAATTGCAGCGGATAGAAAAAACGGGGAACGCGTAAACGTTCCCCATCGAACTTCAGAATTTTCCCCTCCGTCCTCGTACACCGATCCTGCTTGCAACAAAAAGGGTGCGCGATTTTTCCCGGATCTTCTTAAAGGGATACCGGAACGTAGGGAACCTTTTGCTGTACCGCTGCCGTCTGGGTCACATCCGTGTTGGACGAGGTGTCACCTGCCGCCTCGTCCATGGCTTGAATCAGAGCGTCGTAGATTTGTTGCTGACTCGCTTCACCGCCGGTGGAATTGAGCGCGCTTGCCGCATCCGCCATAACCTCTTCAGTAGGCCTGACTGCTGCATAGCAGAGGGTAATAGTGACCATCCCCTGGGCGAAGGCAAACTCCATTTTGAAAGAAACGCCGCTCAGGCTCACAAGCAAGGTGCGCTGAACATTAGGTATGTCATAGAGATTCCCACTTACCGAATAGGAGGTCTCTCCCGTTGTTGTGCTGGTGTGCGAGGAGAATCCACCCAAAAGTTCTGATGTAAGACCTGCGTATTTCACGTCAGCAGGAGACAAACAACCCATCATGTGCGCTAACGCGCGCTGCAGGGTGTCATTAGTTGAAGTGACGTCACTACTTCCTACGACGTAGAGATACCCGGTGCCGGAAGGTCCTCCGATGGTATAGTATGCCAGCGTACAAGGCATCATTCCCGCGCTTCCGTTTGCTGTCAACTGTCCGCTGAGAATGTAGCCCTTTGCTTCGTCATTTGCAAATTCTCCCACGGTCTTACCGGTGGTCCCGAACATCGCATCAAGCTGGGCGCTGGTCATTTTAACCGGACCGGTGCCCGCCGGTCCTTTTCCGTCGCTAGAGATTATCACGGCTGGGTCGGTGAGAGGCATGAATCCTCGGCTCTGAGCTTTAAATTGATCAACAGAGACGTAATAGTCATTATTATCTCTTTACCTGTTGTCTCCGTCGCCGCCGCCAGAAAAACGCATGGACCCCCGAAGTATCCGTGTAAAATCGAAAGAAAGTTCATTTTTTTTTAATTTCAGCTTGACTTCTTTGCTTGCTTTCGTGTAGCATGAGACTGTAACGTATGGAACGTTGCATTTTCACTGCGTACTTCCTCTATTTTATGAAAGGTCTTAACAGTTTGCATATCTTCTTGGCGGCTGCGGCGGCTGCCTTTCTCCTCCCTGCTTGTGGCGGCGGAGATGATAATAATAATGACTATTACATCTCGCCGGAGCAGTTCAAAGCATCCGGTAAGCAGTTCTTGATTTTGACTTCGCCGAGAGCACATTTTTATTCACAAGGAGGGACTCTTGGAGGAAGTCGAGCCGTTCCTATGACAGATAACGCTGCAGGGGCTATGTTTGGTCAGACGGACGCAGGGAATTCACAAGCGGCTGCCGAGTTTAAGGGAAAGAATGGGTACATCATGGACGGGTATGTTGAAGTAGAAGATCCTAGCTCTACCCCGCAGACTGCAACGATTGCGTACTATGTTGAAGGAGGATCGACGGGAACCGGATATATGTACGTGGCTCCTAATGGCAATGTGAAGAACAATGAGACTTCCCTTTGTCACATGATGGGCTGTTTGAGTCCCCAAGACATAAAATATGCAGGACTCACCAACGAGATGCTTCCGTATAACTATGTGACAGACGATGAGGGAGATCGTACAGATCGTGAGCTGTACCTCGTTCCGGAGATGCAGCGTGTGCTTCTCGTGAGCATGGAGGGTGTTGCTTTCGTCATCCAGTACAACTTCTCGCAGGCGACGTGTAAGCTTAGTCTCTGCTATGCGAAAGCGTACATCGTAAAGCAGGGATCGGAGCCCACAACTACGAATGACGAAAGTCAAGGATTGAGTGAGGAAGGGACACAGATGGATGAGACCATGGAGGCGGCTGTGTCGATAACGCGTCCGTTTGTGGCTCAGCCGAGGTGAGTCGCAGAGCGTACAAATCCATTGCAAAGAGAGCTCCCGGTGGGTGATACCACGGGAGTTCTTTTCGTGATAATTAGAAAACCCCAGTTTTACGATCCGCTCGGCACCACACGGTAATGCACTGTAATTTTAACGGCGTCCTGAAATTCGACAGAATCAACAGACTCCTCGGTTTCTTCTCCCGTTTCTCCGTCTAACACTTTAGTTTCACTACCACCACTACCTTTAGCAGTATACACCAAAACGACATCGCACATACCCTGAGAAAAATGATACGTGATCCTGAATTGTATACCTACCATGCTTACGATCAGTATACGTTGCAGAGATGGCACATCGAAAGCATAGGTATCACCAACGCCTAAATTGTAGGTATTAGAGAGTCCCGCATATCGTACGTCAGAAGGATCAAGACACCCCATAAAGTGTGCAAGCCCTTCCGGATTTTGGACATCGTTATAGAAGGATATAGTCATGTAACCCTCTCCCGTTGCACCCCCCTTAACGTAATAGCCTATATACGCCCTATCCGCACTTTTACCATAAACACGCATATACCCGTCTGAAAAGAAACCACCGTCACTCTTCTCACCCCCGTCTACACCAAACTCCCTCTCAACTGCACCGGGAAGCATCTCTAGAGGTTTATTGTCACTCGGCGTACCCGAAATGTCCACTTGCGGGGTGGAAGAGATCCGAAATGCCTTAGATCCGCCCAGGAACTGTTTCGCCGAGATGTAATAGTCATTATTATCTCCACCATTTTTATCCTCCTCATCATCCGTTGACTCGCCGTTGCCCTGAGTGGGACGTGGATTTTTTTAAGGGGAGAGGTGGGATTGCTTGAAGGGGAGGCGGAGGTGTGGTAGGATAAGGGGGAAGAAGTGAACGAGGAGAGCAAAGGAGAGAAGCCGGAAGAGACTGTACGGGAGACCGCGCAGGAGGTGGTGGTGTGTAGTGAATGGAAAGGGGAGGGGAGAGTGGAGAGGATGATGAGGGGAGTGATGGGAGTGGTGTTGAGCGGGAGGGGAGCGGTGATAGCGTTGCGCGTGGTGATCGTGGTGGAACTGTGTGTGCTGGGGGTAGGGGTGGTGAGGAGGCTGGAGGACTCGTACGACAGAGCGATGGAGGCGGCACGGATGGAGTTGGCGGTGCTGGAGGCGCAGGAGTGGCAGGAGGAAGAAAACACAGCGGGGTCGGCCGGAATAGGAGCGAGAGAGGGAGAAGGACCGACGCGAAAAGAGCTGGAGGAGAGCAAGGTCGGCACGGATGAGGCGCCGGATTTGAGACCGAGGGATGTGGCGACGATCATTTCGGAAGAGACGGGGGATATGGCGGCGGCAGCGGCAGCGCTGGAGCGCGAGGGAGAAGGAGGAGAGACGGCGGAGGAAGGAGAGACTGTAGAACCGGCGGCGAGGAAGGAAGAGACAGCGAACGCGGGGCAGCTGAGCGCGGAGCAGGATGAGGAGGTGGAGTCGCTGATACGGCAGGGGGTGGCGGCCATGACGGCGGGGGACATGAGGAAGTGCATTCTGAGTCTGGAGCAGGCTAGCACGATGGCGCCGAATCACCCGGCCATGCTGTATTACTACGGGATGGCGTACGACAAGTTGCTCAACCCGCGCAAGGCGAGGGACTATTACGGAAAATTGTTCCGTATGCGCGAACAGGCGGGGAAGTACTTTGCCCGAGCCTCACGGAGACTGACCTACGGGATGGAGCAACCGAGCGCAATGCGAGGGAAACTTTCTTTCGGACCCCACCAAGTGCAGCACACGTACGATACCGAACAGGGGGAGAGCGTGAGCATTCTGTTGCCTGTCCTACTCGCTCCCGGTGAGGAAGTGCGACCGGACGACATCTACATAACCATCCAGTTTTTTGATTTGGTGAATGGGAGGAAGGTGGACTTTTCGCGGGTGACGCCGAGGCTGGCCTGGGTGAATGATAAGCCGACGTGGAGCGACTGGGAGGAGGATCTCATGGTGAACTACGTCGTGCCGCCTGCGGACGGCATGGATGCGGACGGCGCCGGAGATGTGAAGTACTACGGGTTTACCGCGAAACTCTACTACAAGGGCGAGCCGCTGGACTGCATCAGCACGCCCTCTGCGCTGATCTTGCATGAACAGAGGCTGAACAGCAGGAGGCGCGGGATGCTGCCCGGCGGACTCCTACCGGACGATGGGCTGTCCCCCTACACGGAGGAGGCGGTGCCCTACTCGGACGAATACGGCGACACCAACGAAACGAACCTATGAACCCCATTTTTCCGGAGCTGCCCAGCAAGTTGGGAATTTACACGCTCACCGAGATGATCGGAGCGCGCGAGTACAGCGAGTTGTATTTGGCGACGCAGAGTTACGTGGATCGCTCAGTGGTCATCGAGGTTTTGAGACCGGAACAAGCTGAGGAGGTAGCGGCATGGTTTCGCGAGAGCTCCAAAAATCGAGCCGGGGTGAACCTCCCGCGAGTGAGTCCTGTGCTGGAATCGGCGCAGAGCGGAAACATCTGCTACCTGATTCAGGAGTTGCCGCGAGGGGAACAGCTGAGCCGAAGAGTAAGTGACGGGAAGTTGCTGACCGTGGCGCAAGGCTTTGCCCTGGTGCAGGCCGAAGCGGAGCTTTACGAGGCGTGCCGCGCGCGAAATCTGGCAGCTTTGCCCCTGAGGGCTGATTCCATCTATTGGGATGGAGATGCCTACAGTTTTCTCTCCCCGTTGTCAACAGAGATGGCGGATGCCGTCAACCGAGCGGAGCAGATGGAGGGGCTGGCGTCAGTGCTGGAGGGGATGATTGATGAGGGGAAGTTAAAAAGTTCCAGGTTATCCGTTGTGATTCACTGGTTGCGTCATGGGTACGGAGGAAAGCCGCTGGAGTGGGCTCCGCTCATTTCGGCTCTGCAGACGCTGAATACCAGGAAGAATGCGGGCGGTGGGGGGAACATGAGTGAGACGGAGCACAAGAAGTCCATTCTGCGGTTCGGAAAGAAGAGATACCTCAAGCGCGCGTGGAGGGCGTTGGAGCAGGTAGGAGCTCGGTTCTTGGTATGCGCTGCTCTTGTGATTCTGCTGGGGTTGTGCGGTCTGCTCATTCCGTCCTCCCGCGTGTCGGATGATCTGGCGCCGGCTGTGACAGATGATGAGGTGTACGTCGAGGAAGAGGGAGGCCGAACTTGCCGCGTGCAGACGCGACCGGTGAGTGTTGAGCAATATGCGGCGTTCATGAAGGAGTGGGAGGAGAGCAATGAGGAGGAGCGCGCTGCCTTGCTGACAGGGCTGCCCGGGGAAGGAGAGCCTTATGACCCCACGCCGCTGAATTGGGAGCAGCAAGTGGCGGCGGAGAAGGCGGCGGCGAAAGAGGGGAAGATGGTGCCGGTGAGCGGTATTTCCTACCGAGATGCGGCGGTGTATGCGCGCAGCAGAGAAGAAGAAGTGGCGAGTGCTGGACATGTGATGACCGCGCGCAAAGGAGCTCCTCAGGCGGCGACGATGGAGGAATGGACAGCCTCACGGGTTGAAAAGAAGTTACCGTATGAGGCACACTACGTGGTGTGTGACGAAGAGGGAAAAGTATGCAGGCCGGCCGGTGCGCCTGAGCAAAAGGCGCCGGGTAGAACTTTCAGAACCATCAAGAGGGACTAAACGAACGATTATGAAGACGATGCGAAGACTAATGAAGACGGCGCTGTTGGCGCTGGGAATGTGGGCTGCTGTGCCGGCCTCCTATGCGCAGCTGGAAGTTTTCCTTGAGCCCGTTCGCAAGGATTACATCCTCGGCGAAAACGTGAAACTCAAGATCACGATCATCAACCACACGGATAGCTCCGTGGCGCTCACCAACACGCCGGGACGCTGCTGGCTGTACGTGGATATCAGACGCAACGGAGACATGAGCTCTGTGGCGCAGAACTCTGTGCCGCGTTATCCCAACCTCACGCTCTCACCGGGGTCGCGTCGGTCGTACGAGATTGAGTTGAGACCCTATTATGACTTGCGCCATGAGGGACTTCACCGCGCGGTGGCCACGGTTCGATTGCCCGACATGACGACCACCTACAGTTCCAACGCCGCCACCTTCAATCTGACCAACGGCGGCGAGGTGCAGAGCTTCCGGGTGCAGGCTCGGGGCCTTCGTTTGCAGATCAGCCTGCGTTCGCTCATGATCGATGGGAAAAGCACACTTTTCGGGCAGGTGACGAATGCCGACACTCGAATCGTGTACGGCGCCTGCTACATGGGGCAATACCTCAGCTTCATGCGACCCAGGGTTATCTTGGATCGTGCGCAGAATCTCCACATGCTCTGTCAGAGTACGCCCAAGTTTTTCACCTATTCCGTGATGGATACGTACGGGAGGCGTAGGGAGTACAAGGTGATGCAGCAGACGGGCGGCATCGTGGATCTGGTCAGCACGGGCGGAGGCATCCGCTGTGTGGGAGTGGCGCCCTACACCAAACCCAAGGGCGAAAAATCTCACTACCACAGCGCTACAGAAAGACCATGAACCGAATCTGACGGAGAAATCCCAGCGCAGAAGATACGCGTACTCCCTTTCAATCATTCGTCAAGCGCGATGAGTATACCGACAATAGCAATCGTAGGCAGACCGAACGTCGGAAAATCGGCGCTCTTCAACTGTTTGGTGACGCGCAAGATTGCCATTGTGCACGACCAACCGGGGGTGACGCGCGACCGTCTCAGCGCGCCGTATCGGCTTGGAGAGTATGAAGCGGTGGTGGTGGACACCGGGGGCATAGGCGCAACGGCGGATGACGGCTTCGGGGAGCACGTGCAGAGAGAGGCCGACATCGCGATGGAGGCGGCGGATTTGATCATGTTTGTGTGCGACTGCCGGGAATCGCTCACACCGGTGGACCGGGAGATCGCGGCGCGGCTGCATCGGGGGAAGACGCCGGTACTCCATGTACTCAACAAGGCGGACACCGAGAAGCAGGAATTGACCGTGGGCGAATTTGCGCAGTTGGGGTTTGAATCGCACGTCTTTACGTCTGCGGCGCACGGGAGAGGTCTGCAGAAGCTCGCCTCCATGCTGGATGAACATCTGCGGAAGCTGGGAGCCGATCGACGCGCCGATGAGGCGGAAGAGGAAGGAGAGGACGAGGGCGGCGGAGCGGGAATCGCTGTGCGCATGGCCGTGGTGGGAAGACCGAACGCAGGAAAATCATCGCTCATTAATGCGATTCTGAGGGACAAACGCACCATCGTCTCCGAGTTGCCGGGCGCGACGCGGGACGCGATTGACATCCCCTATCGACGCGCGGAGCGGGACTATGTGCTCATTGATACGGCGGGGATGCGTCCGAGGTCGAAGCGCGATACTTCCGTGGAGGTGTTTTCAGCGATGCGCAGTGAACGCGCGATAAGGAGGGCGGACGTGTGCCTGTTGGTGGTGGATGCCTCTGCGGGCGTTACTCACCAGGATCGAAGGATAGCGGCGATGATAGCGGAGGAGAGGAAACCGTGCGTGGTCGTCATCAACAAATTCGATCTCTTCTTCCCGGACGCGCCGCAGAAGGTCCGTAAGGCGGAGATGAACGAGAAGGTACGCGAACAACTCTTTTTCCTGGAGGAGGCTCCGGTCGTGATGGTGTCTGCCAAGGAGGGAACGGGATTGAACGGCATCTTCTCCGCCATCTCCCGTATGCAACAGGAGAGTGCGAACCTGCTCGGCACCGGCGAACTCAACCGCATCCTCCGGCGAGCGATGGAGGTGAATCCTCCCGGTCGGGGACGCGGCAATGGTCGACCGCTGAAGCTGTTTTACGCGACCGTGGCAGTCAATGAAAAGTACACGATGATTCCGGTGCCGGTCTATGTTTTGTTTGTGAACGATAAAAGACTGCTCACGGATAGCTACGCCCAGTACTTGCGCAGTGTCATTCGGGAGAGGGCAGGAGTGAAGGGCATTCCTGTGGTACTCTCGCCGCGTTCCCGGTTGCGCCGAACCTGAAAAGATCGATTCTCCCCCTGAATTGCTATGGAAACACCCGTGTTGGAAGTGACAAAGCTGTGCATGTACTACCGCGTGCAGGACGGATTGTTTTCCTGCGCGTCGGGAGGCGTGCTCAAGGCGGTGGATGGGGTGTCGTTCAGCATCAGGGCCGGAGAGACACTCGGGCTCGTGGGAGAATCCGGCTGCGGGAAGAGTACGCTGGCACGCTGTCTGGTGCGTTTGGAGGAACCCGTCTCCGGCACGATTCTTCTGCAGGGAGTGGACGTGACGCACAAGGCCGAATGGCGGTTGAAAAAAGAGCGTCAACTGGTGCAACTCGTCTTTCAGGATGCGGCCGATGCGTTGAATCCGCGCTTGGATGTGCGCCGTATCATTGCGGAGCCGATGGAAGTGCAGGGAGGATTTTCCCGGCGAGAACAACGCGCGCGAGTGGATGAGTTGCTGGAGCTCGTGGGACTTCCCAAGAGCGCGGCGGATCAATTCCCCCACGAATTCTCCGGAGGTCAGAGGCAACGCATCTGCATTGCCAGAGCTCTAGCCGGCAACCCCAAGTTGCTCATCCTCGACGAGCCGGTGAGCGCGTTGGATGTCTCGGTGCGTGCTCAGGTGCTCAACTTGCTGATGGAGCTGCAGCATGAGTTGGGTCTGGCGTACTTGCTGATTTCTCATGACCTGGGGGTGGTGCGGCACGTGAGTGACCGCGTGGCGGTGATGTACATGGGAAAAATCGTCGAGATGGCGGAGGCGGATGTGATTTACAATGACGCGCGACACGGGTATACAAAGGCCTTGTTGGGCGCTCTGCCCACGGTGGGGGAGAGGCGTTCTGCGTGCGTTTTGCCGAGGACGGACGATGTCGGCCCCATCGATCCCCTGCCGGGGAGCGCCTACGGAAGACGCATTCGGCACCCACTTTTGGAGACCACCTACGGGATGGACATGCCCCCTGTGGAAATTGAACCCGGACACTGGCTGGCACCGGATCCTTGCGCACTCTCTCGGGAAGATCTCGCGGCTCTCGGTGTCGAAATTTCACTCCCCTCATGAATATCATCCGGCAGAAGGAGGAGGAGAAAACTTCCCGCGCTGCCACGCAGGAGATGAGTTTCTTGGACCATCTGGAAGAACTGAGGCGTACCCTCGTGCGCATGGGAGCCGTCACCCTCGTCTCCATGTTGGCTTGCTTTTTCTTCACCCCGACCCTCATGAACTTTCTCCGTTTGCCGGCTCAGAGGGTGTGGATAGCGCATGAACAGAGTCATCTGCCGGCGCAGGTCGATGCCCAGGACTGGGTGGACGCCAAGAGATACGCTCAATCGCGTGCCGTCCTGCCGGCGGATGCCGCTGCCGCACTGGAGCAGCGTGTGCCGGTGAACATACGAAATCTCGCTGATGCCGTCGTTCTGCTGCGAGCCGCCGAACTGCTGCCGCACAACGAGCGGGAGCCATTCCTGCAACAGGCGTCGAGCAGTGAGGAACTGCACTCGCTCTGCCGGAGCCTTCAATCCAACGATGCCGACTTGCAGAGCGAAGCGGAAGGACAGGCTTCGTCTCGTATCATGGGAGCGTTCCGACCGGGGGAGGCCTTCATGCTTTCCGTCCAACTGGCATTCTTCGGCGGTGTCATCGTGGCGAGTCCTGCACTGCTTTACCTGCTGCTCAATTTTGTGATGCCGGGTCTGCTGGAGAAGGAGAGGCGCGTGGTGCGCCGGAGTCTGTGGTGGGGGATAGCGTTGTTTGTACTGGGCTGCAGTTTTGCGTATTTTGCCGTGCTGCCACGCGTTCTCACCTTCTTTTATGAATACTCGCTGGACATGGGAATTTCCAATGACTGGCGCATCGGCTATTATCTCACTTTTGCCGTGAAGCTCATCCTCGTGTTCGGCATCATCTTTGAGCTGCCGGTCGTGCTGATTCCGCTGATGAAGCTCGGTATCCTGACGCGAGGTTTGATGAAGCGCATCCGCCCGTACATATTCGTGGGCAGCTTTGCGGTTGCTCTGGTGCTGGCTCCCGCTCCCGATCCCGGCACCATGTTGCTCATGGCGCTTCCTCTCTATTTGCTTTACGAGCTGTGCCTCCTTTTCGCTCGGGAAGCTCCGCGCGATGATCAGTCCGACTCGCTGTCGGCATAAGTGTGCCCATGGAAGCTCTGCCCGATTACCCACGCAGGCGCTGCGAATACGCTCAATGGGGAGCGCGGAGAAGGGCGCAGTAGGCGCCGTCGCAGTGGTCGCGGTGCGGCAAGATGAGTCGTTCTTCGGCAAGTTGCCACCCCGGGTTGCGCGTCAGCAGGTTTTGCACGAGGAGAGCGTTTTCCTCAGGCTCAATGGAACAGGTCGAGTACACGAAACGACCGCCGGGTTTCACGGCTCGCATGGCGTTTTCCGCCAGGAGCAGTTGGGTTGCGGTCAGCTTTTTGATTTCCTCCGGAGAGAGGCGCCAACGCACATCGATGCGGCGTTGGATGACTCCGCTGTTGCTGCAGGGGACATCAGCCAGCACACCGTCGAAGGATGCCCGCCAAGGCTCCGGACAGCCGAGAGTCCAGTCGCAGAGTTCGACCTTGGGAGTTGAGTCGTGCGCGGCGCGGAGGAGGTTTCTGTGCAGCATGGCGAGACGACTCTTCATGTTGTCCGTGGCGAGGAGGGCACAGTTGCCATGGGTGGCGGAGAGAATGGCGCATGACTTGCCGCCCGGTGCGGCGCAGGTGTCGAGTATTCGCTCGCCCGGTTGAGCTGCGAGTAACTCGACGCTGTGGCGTGTGGCGGGGTCGGCTGCGTACACGTGACCGGCGCGCAGTTGTTCGTGCGGGAAAACACCGTCTGTGAGACGGTACCACCCCGGCAAATCGGGCAGAACCGACCAATTTGCGGGGATAGTCGAAGGAGGGTTCAGTTCATTCACCCGCAGGAAAACGGAGGCGGGCTGCGAGAACCACTCCAACAGCGCACGGCATTCCTGTTCGCCGAAGCGGGAGAGCCAGCGTTCCACGAGCCAATCCGGCATGGAGTAGCGCACTCCGAGAGAGAGGCGTTCTTTTTCTTCTTCCCAACCCTCTCTGCGACGAAGGGCTTCACGAAGCACGCCGTTGACCACCGCCCGCAGGCGCGTCGGAACTTGTTTGACAGTTTCATTCACCACGGCGTAATCCGGCAAACGAAGTACAAAGAGTTGGCAGAGTCCTGAAAGCAGGAGCCAGCGCAAATCCGGCTGCAGGGAACGTCCGGAGCGCAGGACAGTGAGGACATGCTCCAAGTAACGCAAATGGCGCAGGGTGCCTAGTACGATGGCTTGCAGCAGGGCGCGATCCGGGTTGCTCAGTCCATTCTCGGAGCGGCGTATCAGGGAGTCTGCGAACTCGCTGTTCGGCTCGGCCCAGCGGCAAAGGATGCGCCAGGCGAGTTCACGCGGGTTGGGATGGACATTGTGGGCTGGCATGATGGGGAAGGGAGCTAAGAAAAATTGAGGGCGGAGTGGAGAGGGAGATGGCCGTTCCATGCGATGACGGCGCCGGTCAGGGGGTCTTCTTCACGCGGGGAGAATTCGAATCGTCCTCCCGCGCTTTCAAGGATAACCTGAGCCGCTGCAAAGTCCCAAAGGTGGATGCAGTTTTCCACGTAGGCGTCCATCTTTCCGGCTGCCACGTAGCAGAGCGTGAGAGCAGCCGAACCGAGAATGCGAATCTTGCACACGCGCGAGGAGAGGTGAGCGAAACGGCGGATGCCTTCTTCACCGGAGCCGTCATGGGCGCCGTGTCCGATGAAGACGACGGCTTGTTGCATGAGGTCACGAGAGGAAACCCGGATGGGCTTTCCGTTGAGAAAAGCGGGTTCGCCGCGGAGCGCTGTGTAGAGTTCGCCCGTCATTGGTGCGTACACGCAGCCCAGTTGAGCGACGCCGTCTACGCGCAGAGCAATGCTGACGCAGAAGAGAGGTATGCCGTAAAAGTAATTCACGGAGCCATCCAAGGGATCGACGATCCATTCGATCCTGCCGCCGCTGCCGCCCTCTTCCCCGAGGAGGGAGTAGTCCGGCCAATCCTTTGCCAGGGCGTCCCGGATGATGCCCTGACATTCTTTGTCCATACGCAGCTTGATATCGTGCGCCGTGCGCGCATCCACCAATTTCTCCGAGGCGAAGGAATTCTGCAGATAATCGCCGGCGAGTCGCGCTGCGCGGATGGCTGAGGAGAGCTGGGCTTGGAAGGGACTCATGGCTTTTTGACAGGTGTGTTGCGCAGGAGTTTGCGAGCCTGTTGGTGCAGTTCTGTTGCCAGAGCCAGCGAGGCGTGGGAAATGAGTTTTTTCTGTTCGGGGGAAAGGAGGACTTCTTCTCCCTGCTTCGTTTCTACGCCCATCCAGACAAATGCAGCCACCCCTCGGTCGTTGAACACCATCGTCCATTGACCTCCCCCTTCCGGCAACTCCTCATGCAGCACAAGGGGTTCCCCTTCTCGATAACGGAACGGCGGGAGATGGGAAACAGCGATGGCGCCCTCTCGACGAATGTACTCCGGCGCCCCCGCACTCTGTGCGGTGTAGAGCAATCTCTGTCCGTGACTCCACACGCCGGAGATGAGATGCAGCCCGTAAGCCTGTCCCATATTTTGGAGATCGAAGAGGACGCGCGCCAGGTCAATCTTACGCACGGGGAAAAGACCGTCAAAGAGATCGTTTGCGTGCTGCTTGTCCGGGAGCGTCGTTTCAAGGTTCAGCCCCTCGATGAAGTTGTGCACAATGTCGAAGCCGAGGCGAGAGCCTGTGATCCGCGCGCTGTGGGCGACGATGTGGTGAGCGCTGCCTCCGGGCAGGCAGGCGCAGCAAAAGACGAGCGGGGCCGCGACTCTGCCGGGTTTTACGGTTTCCTGCCAACGATTGCGAGAATCGGTCTCTTCTCTCCCGGTGGAGAGAGCCAGGATATTGCCCCGGTGATTGAGACGAGAATCCACAACCAGCACGCAGCACTGCAACACCCCTTGTCCCTTTTGAAGCGCTTCTCCGGGCTTCTTCAGAGTAGCTGCACGTTTCGGTGAAGCAAAGAGTTTGACAAATTGAGGGTCATGGCAGGGCAAATCAAGCCACTCTTTCGGGTAGCTCGCCCCGGGGGATTCCACGGCATGGACAGCGCGTCGGACGGCTTGTCGGGCGTATTGCTGTATGGGGAGGTTGAGGAAACTGACCACGGCGAGCCCGCGGTCTCGCTCTCTCTGCACCGAGGGTAGTTGGTCGAGTTCTGTGTTGGTCCAGACGGCGAGTTGCTCGAGCTTTTTCTCGTCAGCGGTCGGCTGGTGCACCGGGAAAGAAGAGGGGAGGGGAGTTGACGCAGCGTGGTCAAAGTCCTCCTGGGAGATGAAGCCGAGTTCGCGCATACGGCACAGGGTTTCACGGCGGACCTTGATGGCGAGGTCTCGGTTACGTTGGGGGTTATAGAGGGAGGGTGCTCTCACGATGCCGGCCAAGAGCGCTGATTCAGCCAGACTGAGGTCGTTCACCTGTTTACCAAAGTAGTAGAGAGCTGCTTCTCTGATCCCGTAGCAATTCTGCCCAAAGTAGATGCGGCTCAGGTATTGGCAGAGGATGGCGTATTTGTCGTAGTGGTTCTCCACGCGCTGGGCCAGCACAATCTCAAGCAGCTTGCGATCCATGGTCTTGCCCTGCAATTCAAAGACGTGCCGTGTAAGCTGCATCGTGATGGTCGAGGCTCCTTGCTTGTATCGCAGGGAAAGAACGTTTCTGAGGACGGAGCGTAGGAGGGCGATGTAGTCCACCCCGCTGTGGTGAAAAAAATTGTCGTCTTCCCTTGCGAGGAAAGCCTGCACGAGGCATTGTGACAGTTCATCCTGCCGCACAGGCATGGAGGCATGCGTCGTGAGAGTCGCCACCACATGACTTTCCTCATCGTAGAGCAAACTCCCCGGCAAACTCTGCCCCACCTGCTTCATGTCATACCCCGCTGCCCTCCACGAATATACTATCAGTACAGTGAGGCACACCGCAAAAAACAAGGCGCCCACCGCCGCCAGAGCCCATAGCTTTTTCTGTCCGATGCTTAGGAAGTGGTACCAACGTTTGTGTCTGTTTTGTGGGGAGGAAAAAATCATCCTAGGGATTCGTGGGGGGAGCAGCCTTGATCAGGCGGGTTACCTCATATCCCGGAGTCCAGCCGGGAAAATCATTCTTGAGAGCGGTCTTGTACTGCTCCGCCTCAACCTTCTTGCCTGCTTTCTCCAGGGAGACAATCAATTTGTAAGTTGAGACGGGTTTGAGCTCTGCATCACTCACTACATTCGCTACACGTCCGTAGAACTTAGCGGCCTCATTGTACTTCCCCTGCGCAAAATAGGTGTCTCCCAGCGTGATAAACAGCGACGACTTGATCGGTCCGTCAATCCCCAGAGCTATCGCTTCCTCACAGGTGCGGCGAGCTTCCCCGGGCTTGCCCAAACCAATCTGAAGCATGGCCATATCCCGCATCCCTTCAGCCTTGCGGTACGGCTGCGTTTCCATGGAGACGTAATGTTGCGCTGCCTCATACCCACTTGCATACTGCTGCAGCTCGAGTCTGGCGCGTGCCAGCACCTTCCACACGAGGGGCTCTACCTGAGGCCTCTCCTTTCTCGAACCATCCGGAGCGGTGTAGGGTTCCTTCGGTTCACGAGCCAAGGCGTCCGAGAGGAATTGGTCCGTTGCTCTGTATTCTTTCTTCTGGTAGCACATCCAACCGCACCAGCGCAGAATGCCGGGCGGCAGGGCGTCGTAAGAAGCTTGGTTGACTTTCTTCAGGTGCTCCAGGGCCTGTTGCAGGTTGGTTGCATCCTGCAGCTTGAAGTAGCATTGCACGAGCGCGGTATCCACACGCGAGGCGTAGTGCTCCGGATTGATGGAGGCGGCCTCTTTGAAATGCGGGATGGCATCTTGCGGGCGTGTCTTGTAGAGAGCGCTGGCTATGTTGTAGTGAGCTTCGGCCAGGGCGGCGGGCTTCACTCTCCCGCGGCAGGCGATCAGCCCCTCATAGTAGCGTATCATGCGCTGGGGATCCGTCGTGCTCGCCTGCGCTGCTTTCTGCCAACACACAGGAACGGCGTCCGAACCCGGGAAATGGGCGATCACATAATCAAAGTCGTGGAGAGCCTCTCCGGGTTTGCCTTGCTTGACATAAGCCGTTCCGCGCAGGGTGTACGCCTCCGGGAGGCGGGGATCCTGCTTGTAGGTGGAGATGAAGTGGTTGAGAGTAGGGATGGGGTCATACGTGTCTCCCTGGGCTGCGCTCCAAGCTTTTTTGTACTCGGCGTCCGCTTGCATCGAGACCGGTAGCTGCTCGATGCGCAGGGCGTCAAATTGTCGAGCGGCCTCCTCCGGATCGGCGGGCAAAATACGGTCGGCATAAGTGAAGCGCACCCAGTCGCACACCGGCTGTCCCTGCGCCGGGGAATCCGGCGTGGCGTACATATTGAGGAAGCGCTGCGCCAGACTCAGCACGTTGACTTCGCGTAAGTGCTGGGCGCAGACGATGCGCCGGTAGGCGGCGTCGGCCCCGAGAAGACCGCCGGGCTGGTATTTTTCTGCCATCTCGAACCATTGGGCAGCTTGCTCATAGCGTTCCATTTCCATGTATGCCTGACCCACAATGAGCGCCCTCTTGGCTTCTTTTTCCGGATCGTTGAGGGGGTGGTAGTTTTGAGAAACTTTTTTGAAGATGCCTTCGTAGTCTTTCCGTTTGTACAGTCGGACGAGAGACTCCAACTGAGCCTCGGCTGTGTACTGTGCCAGCTCATCGACCTGAGACACCTGGTCGTAGAGGATTTGAGCCTCCTGTTCTTTGCCCAGCTTGGATGCCAGACGCGCCGCCTGCAGGGTAGACAGCCCGCGCACAGCTTTTTCAAGCCCCGGCATACTCAGCAGCCGGGTGAAGAGTTCGTAGGCTTCGGCATCCTGTCCATTCTCGGTCTTCATCTGCGCGAGAGCCAGCAAGCTTGCCTGCAGGATAGCGGGTTGAGCATCCTTAATCCCGATGACGCGGATGAAGGCGGTTTCAGCTTCGCGGCGTTTTCCCTGTTGCAGGAGAACACGTCCTTGGCGGTAGAGGGCGTCGTGCTGCAGGGCGGGGCGTTTGGATTCGCGGATGACGAGGCGGAAGTAGCCGACGGCTTTTTCCCACAGTCCACGGTCGGCCGCTTGAATACCGAGCTTGTAAGCGGCGGCGGCGGCGTATTCGCCGTGCATTTTGTTCGCCAGGACGCCGAGCTTTTCGTTGGCGGTCGCAGGATCTCCGGCTTCTTCGAGGCAGACCGCTTGCAGGTACAACGCCTTGTCTCTATCGGCGGCCCTCGGATATTTCGTCAGGTAGTTGGCAAAGAGATCCGCTGCCTTGAGCAGGTCATTCTTTTTTTGTTCCGGGTCGGCGCCTTCGGTGCGTGCCTGGGCATAGAGCTGTTCCGCTATGGCCAGCCTGTCCTCCGTGGGTCTTGCATCGAGCGTGCGTTGGTTGGCATCCTGTGCCGCGATGATAGGGCAGAGGAGCAAGAAAAGCGCTGCCAACAACTCAGCTGTTCTTTTTGTTTCCATGGGTGTCACTTGGGAGTTGCTTGGGTGGGCAGTTGTTTGGAAAATGAGACATTCCATACGCCGGCCTGCGAGCACGTGGAAATCACGTCCGCCACTTTTTGCCAGCGCATCTCCGCATCTCCTCGGATGCGTACGGGCTGGTTCGGGTTCACCGCTATCATTCTGCGGAGCATGGCCAACAGCTTCTCTCTTGTGAACACTTCCCTGTCAATCGTGATGATCAGCTCGCCGTTTTCCTCTCGGGCATTGATGATGATTTCATCGATGGCACGCGAGGCTTCCTCCGTGGTCTTCGGCGCCGTGGGCACTTTGACTTTCAAGTCCTGCTCATTGAGAATGAACTTTTGAGTCACCACAAAAAAGATTAACAGCAAAAACACGACATCCAGCATAGGCGCCAGCTGGAACCCTATCGCCTCCGGTATCTTGACGTTGAGTTTCATTTGACTGCCTCTACCTCTCCTTATTCGTCGTCGTTGCTCAGAACTTCGTTCGTGACGCCGCGCTGCACAGCTTCTCCCATGCGCCTCTCCCGATTCATCTGCACGGAAATGAGCGAGAGGACATGCGTGATGGCTGCCTCCATGTCGGTAATTCGCTTCTGCACGCGGTTCCGGAAAACAACGTAAAAGAGCATACACGGAATAGCCAGCACCAGACCTCCCGCCGTCGTGATCATCGCTTCAGATATGCCGCTTGCCATCTGCATCTGCTTCACCCCCTCGAAGTTCCCCGCAGCCATCTCCGTGAAGGTTCGCATCATGCCTATCACCGTCCCCAGCAAACCGATCATCGGCGCTATTCCTCCTATGTCCGCCAACCAGCTTATTTGCCGCGTGAGCATATTGGCCTGACGGGATCCCTCTGCGGTAGCCACCTCGCGCACCTCGTCGATGTTTGCCCGCGGGTTGCGCTGCAAAAAGAGCATCACCACCTCCAGGGTTCGTGTAAAGCTCGAGTCGTTCTGCTCGCATATATCCGTGAGCCCGGCATAATCCTTGCGCCGTATGTGAGACTCCACCGGGGCTATCAGCCGCATCGGCAGAACCGCTCCCTCGCGTGTCCGCCATAAGCAGATAAATATCACCATCAATGCGATGAATGATAATATCAACAGCGGCCACATCAGCACTCCCCCCTTCTCAAACAAATCGACTATTTGAATCCCACCGAGATTCAAGACCTTGTCCCAGATGATTGTTTTCGCCACCATAACTCGCTCCCGCATTCTACACCTTTTTCCTCTTCCTTTCAAGCCGATATGAAGCACAGGGGCAAACGCGTGTGCGTTTGCCATTTACGATTTACGATTTACGATTTACGATTTACGATCATTAGTATCCCATAACGTGGTCAATATGACGACGTCATGCGCATAGTAGCGGGGTTTGGCGGGGGGATTTCTAAAAATAGGGTTTAGGAATTTTGGGTTCAGAAAACCAGACTTATTATCTGCATTATAAATAGAGCTCGCGGGGCTCAAAGAATACTGATAGATTCCATTCAGTGATCCTTATGGGATGTCAATGATTTACGATTTACGATTTACGATTTACGATTTGAATTTTAGCGCGCTCCGCGCGTTCCAGCGGAGCAGTAGCGTAGCGGAATTCCGAAAAAGAACGTGATGAGTGGTTTGAAAGCGGCAAAGCGCCTGACGGCGCTCATGTGCGATTTACGAATTACGATTTACGGTTTGGGGAATTCGCGCGCGCTGCGCGGAGTGTGCAGAGCGATAGCGTAGCGAGCGGTAAGGCAGTGGGGTATCGAGGCGTCAATGTTGCAAAAGACCACGAGACGGCTTAGCATAGTTCTGTGAGCTTTCTTCGTAATGACCACCCGAGATTTTACCCACCACCTCCGCTATTGCTTCGCAAAAAACGCGCGTAGCGCGCGAAAACTCCCATCGTCCATCGTACACTTAATCAATGGCTTATGTTGCATCACTCACTGATAAACGTCTGTTGGGATCGCGTTTTTCTTGGGACACGTGTGAATTTGGGGGACGGATGTGAAAAAGTGGGGGTGATCCACATAAGTTTCTTGACGCAGAGAGTGCGGAAGCGTAGTCTGGGAGCATGAGGAGAGTGGCACGAGTCGCGAGTGTGATGCTGTTGGGTTTGCTGACAGCGGGGTGCGCGTCTTGGTGGGGAGGCGCTGATGCGAAGAAGGAAGAAGAAGGAAAAAAGAAGGAGCCGCCTCCGCTGCATCTGGGGGCTGTCCATCAGGTTTACCCGGCTCAAAAATTTGCTCTCTTGCGTATCATAGGGCCGTTGCCTCAGCCCGGCGCCACTCTTATCTCGCATCCTGTTGATGGTTCCACGGATCGGATAGGAAACCTGGAGGTATCGACGACGAGCGCCCCGCGCAATGGGATGATTGTGGCAGATATTCGCGCCGGGCAGGTTGCGGCGGGGGATCGTGTTTTCCTCTATCGCAACGTGTTGCCTCCGAAGCCCACGGAAGCACTTCCGGAGTCTCTCACTCCACTGCCCCAGGCCCCGTCCCGGGTCTCCGAACCCCGCGTGGACACCACCGGAACGTCTCCCCAGTCGCAGCCGAACTCCCCTTCCGATTTGTTGCCTGAAGGCGAGCGTGGCGTGGAGGTGACTGCCCCACCTGCATCGCAGCCTGTGACGCCGGCTGATTCGGGACCCGTTTCCCTGCCTCCCACGCCCAGCGCGCCCACATCCATCCCCGGCTACCTCAAGGAGATACCCAACGACATTGACGATTGGGATTGATGATTCGCGTCGGCTGAACTCGTCGTTCCTTCCGAAGGGGTACCGCTTCCCGGAGAGCAGAATGAGAGCGGTGGTTCAGTCGTTCCGGTCGGGCAGACCGAGTATCATGCCCGGGATCATTTTATGCCCGGCGAAGAAGCTTTCCACGTTCATTTTTCGTGCGCCGGGAGGTTGGAGGGTGGAGATGCGCACGGCTCCTCCATACACGCCCCCACATGAGATGATGAGCCCGTCGGCGCTCGCTTCCAAAACCATACCCGGACGCGCATCGAGCGGTTTTTCAATTCCTGCGTAAACATCGACCGGAGGAAATATTTTGAGCATTTTATCCGCTCCGCTTTTTACGGACGGGTAGGTCGTGTACGTGCCGGGCCACGGATGATATGCGCGGATCTTTCGAGACACTTGAAGAGCGGGCTGACTCCAGTCAATTTTACCGTCTGCTCGGGTCAGCTTACGTGCGTAAGTCATGAGATTCTCGTCCTGCTCCTCTCTCGTCGCCGTTCCCTTTTCCAGCGCATCGAGCGCGGCGAGCAACTCCGCCGGAGCAAGCCGCGCCAACGTGTCATGCAAATCCTCGGCTGTCTCCGTTCCGCGCAGAGGTATCGAAGCCTTGCGGATGATGTCCCCTGCGTCCAGTTTTTTCACCACGTGCATGATCGTTACCCCCGTTTCGTCATCGCCCGCCTCAATAGCAGCCTGGATGCAGGCGGCTCCGCGATGCCGCGGCAGCAGGGAGGCGTGTACATTGATGCAAGCTTGCTTCGGCAAATCGATGACATCCTGGGAGAGCAACTGTCCGTAAGCCATCACCACCACGACATCCGGCTCCAGTTCCCGCAACTGCGCCAAACTCTCGTCACTGCGCACGCTCTCGGGCTGGAGTACTTTCACGTTCGCTTCCTCCGCCACCTTTTTGATGAGAGGGGGGGTCAGACGGTGCTTTCGTCCGGCCGGTCGATCCGGCTGAGTCACGAGCGCTAGCAACTGCCCCCGCTCTCGCAGAGCCCGAAAGCAGGGTATCGCTATTTCCCCCGTTGCCATCATTACGATACGCATTTCTCTCTTTTAGGGGCAAAGACCGCTGATGTCAAGCATAAGATGCAGGGCAAATGCATTAGAAATGCGTTTGCCTATTTACGGTTTACGAATTACGATTTACGATTTGAATTTTAGCGCGCTCCGCGCGTTCCAGCGGAGCAGTAGCGTAGCGAAATTCCGAAAAAGAACGTGATGAGTGGTTTGAAAGCGTCAGGAACAATGCCATGCCGGGTGTACTGCTTTGCCTCCATTGACGCTTCGGCACCACTCTGCCTCAGCGCCCTGCGGGCAAAATGCTTACGCATTTTGTCCAACCGCCCTTACCGCCCGCTTCGCGTGCGCCCTACACGGGGCCGTCGGGCGTCTTGACGCTTCGGCACCACACTCCCTCAGCGCCCTGCGGGCAAAAGCTACGATTTTGTCCAATCCCTCTCCGAGCCCTCGGGGGGCTTTGCCGACTCGCGCGTAGCGCGCGAATTCCCTGAAATCGTAAATCGTAAATAGGCACCTCCGGTGCCCCCGTCCATCGTCCATGAATTGATTTACGATATGAATGCTAGCGCGCTTGCGCGCGAAGATTTTTTTATGGATAGAAACGGATGATGCTAATCGATGTTTTGAGAGGCACATCGTCACGAGTTCATCGAATTTTCGGCATTCGCATCAGCAAAGCTGAAGAGGAAAATAGCGCAGCAGGGTTCCGTTGCGCACATCAACGGCATACGGGGTGGCGTGTTCAAACCAAGCTCCTGTATTGAGGATGGTACGGGAGCCGAATTGCCAACGACCTCCGCGATGGAAATGTCCGATGATGAGCAGGTGCGCCTCCGGCACATAGCGACGGGCAAAGAGTTCAGCGCGCACGCCGCAGGTCAGCCAGGCAGTGACGATGTTCAGCGGACGCTGAGGAGGCCAAAAGCAATGATGAATCTCACGTATGAGGAGTCCGACAGAAGTGACTCGTGCGGGTTCTGCCGGGGGGACGTTTTTCCCCAATTCTATGGAGATGAGGCGAGTGAGTTCCATCCTGTCAGTGAGAGAGTGGAGGGCTTTCGGGTGGGAGCGGATGAGGGATTGGATGTCCTTTTTGCAGCGCAGGTATTCACGACTCCAGGGAGAGACGGCAGACAGAAGGGCGTGACCATGCATGGCCACAATGCGCCCACCGTTCAGACGCACCATTTGGAGTTCGATGTCCGGATCGTGGTTCCCTGCAAGTTCGATGGTTTCAATGCCTCGGGCAAGGCAGCGCTCCCGCAGCTCGTGGCGCAGAGCTAAGCTGTGTTCCCTCTCTGCGCAGGTCTCGCGAGTTTCAGCGGTGTCGCCGCAGAGAATGAGGAGATCCACTCCGTCCATCATCTTAGCGAAGAGCTCGGGTTGGGGAGCCCGACTGCGTTTATGGGCGAGATGCAGGTCGGAGATAAAGCGCACGGTGCATTCCGGCGGAGGCGTTATGTCGCGTATGAGCGTCATGGTGTCGGGAAGAGGTCAGACCGGAGGCAAACTACGCTGTCGGACGGCTTCGTAGAGGCACACTCCGGTGGCCACAGATACGTTGAGGCAGGGAGTATCACCCGCCATAGGGATGCGCACCAGGAAATCACAGGTCTCCTCCGTAAGACGTCGCATACCATCGCCTTCGGCGCCCATGACGATGCCGATGCCGCCGCGCAGGTCCACATCGTAGAGCGAGCGGTCGCCGTGGTCGGAGGTGCCGACGAGCCAGACGCCGGCCTGCTGCATACGGCGCAGGGCACGCGCTAGGTTGGTCACCTGGATGAAGGGGACCTTGGCGGCCGCGCCGACGGAGACGCGCATAACAGTTTCTGTAATACCCACCGATTTATCTTTCGGCGCAACAACAGCTTCCACGCCTGCGCCGTCAGCCGTGCGCAGGATAGCCCCGAGGTTGTGCGGATCCTGAATGCAGTCGAGAATGAGGTAGAGACCATTCGGCTTGCGTTCCAAAAGATCGGAGAGGAGAGCTTCGTCCGCCGCAGGCACGACGACTTGCGTCGGCTTGCGGTCCGCCGGAGAAAACACGTGCTTGTTGGCTCGAGCCGTGTGGGGAGGAATCTTCATGATGAGCAGCGCGGGGTGAGAAGTTGCAGGGCAGCGGAGGCCGCGAGGAAACCGAAAGCGCCGGTGACGGGAGTGGCAGAGCCCATGCCGGATGAGCAGCTGATGCCGCCGAGCTGCCCCTCCTCCCGGTCGGGACCGACGCTGCCATCGCACTGAGGATACACCGGAGTTTCCGTGCTGTAAACGCAGGGTATGCCTATTTCAGCGCAGCGATCAGCCGGAGGAAACCCGTACTCCTGCCGCAATAGTTTACGCAACCGCACCAGCAGGGCATCGTGAGTTGTGCGCGCAAGATCCGCCAGATGCACCTCATCGGCTCGGCAACGTCCGCCGGCTCCGCCGCAGGTCACGACAGGAACGCCGCGTCTGCGGCATTCAGCAAGGAGATGGGCTTTTGCGCGCATGGAATCAATGGCGTCCACCACAACATCGGGCGCCGTATCGAAAAGTTTTTGAGCCGTTTTCTCGGAATAGAAACAGGGCAGGGGAAGCACCTCGGCCGCCGGGTTGATGAGAGCAATGCGGCGAGCCATGACCTCCACTTTCATTTGTCCGCAGGTATCGGCGAGGGCGTGGATCTGACGATTGGTGTTGGTGATGCAGATGTCATCCGCATCCATAAGAACGAGATTGCCAACCCCACTGCGAGCCAGCGCCTCTGCCGTCCAGGAGCCCACGCCGCCGATGCCGACGACTGCCGCCTTTGCGTGGCTGAACGCCTCTGCCGCGCACGCTCCATAGAGTCGGACAATGCCGCCAAATCGTTGGGTGTCCATCATTGCGGGTCTTCCACGTTGAGATTGAGCGGGAGGATTCGGGAAGCGAGTCCGGAGTTTTCATCCACTTCAATGAGCGCTCCGTTCACTTGCGCCGGCCAGCGTCCGATATCCAGCTTCGCCGGCAGAGAACTCACCATGGAGTTCACCGTGATATCCACCTCGCGTCCGATGACGCTTTCTTTGCTGCCGCACATACCGACATCACAGATGAAAGCGGTGCCTGCGGGAAGGATGCGGGCATCAGCCGTCTGTACATGGGTATGGGTGCCGAGCACGGCGGAGACGAGACCATCCATCCTGTACCCGAGAGCCGTTTTTTCAGCAGTCGATTCACCGTGGATTTCAACAATGATAGCGCGCGCACCTTGTTCACGGAGGCGCAAGGCTTCGTCGTAGCCCACGGTAAAGGGGTTGAGCGCGCCAGAACGCATCAGCGCTTGCCCCATGAGACAGAGAACGCCCACTTTCCCGGCTGAAGTGTCGATGAGGATGCTGCCGCGCCCGGGCACGCCGGGCTGCAGGTTGAACGGGCGCAGCGTGTAGGGATCCTTTTCCGCGTTGTCGATGAAATCCTGCTGATCCCACACGTGATCCCCAAGCGTGATGACATCCACACCATTCTCGTGAAACTCGTGAATGAGAGGGGGAGTGATGCCTCTTCCTCCGGCGGCGTTTTCTCCGTTGGAGATGATGAGGTGCGGTTCAAGCTCAGCGCGCCACCGGGCGATCGCATGGTAGAGGGCTTTCCGACCGATTTTCCCGACAGTGTCTCCTGTGAAAATGATCCTCATTTCCTTCTTCCTCCCGTGCAGCAGGGCACCACCGTTACCGGTATCTTTGCCGTGCGCACCAATTTCTCCGCCGTACTGCCCAACAAGATGGAGGATAGAAGGGAATGGTGGCGGTTGCCGATCACCAAAATATCAATATGGTGCCTTTCGCAGAATTGATGAATGCACTCGACCACGTCGTCCGCCTCTTCCGCTTTGCCGTATATCGGTATGTCCCATCTCTTGCTGATCTTCTCCGCTGCGCGGTGGGCTCGCTCATTGGTGATTTCCAGCAAGCTCGCGTGGCGCATCTCCCCGTCAGCTTCCCCGGTGTTTCCCGGAGTTCCGGAATGTTCAAGGGTGAGGCAGCCGGCCGCATCCATCATACAAGGCTCCACGGCATGCAACAGGTACATCTTGCCCCCGCTTTGCCGCACCAGGTTCGCGGCAAAATCTACCACCACTCGACCATCTTCCGAAAAATCTGTAGCGACCAATACCCTAAGCATACCTTATTCTAACACTCCTCCGCTCCATCACGCAAGCATTTTTAGCTCCTCTTTTTCCCAAAGGGTCTCCGTCAATTTCGCTGGAGGCGCAGGAAAAAGATTTGGCGAGTTTTTAAGAATAGATAGTTAATGTTACAG
>CANQYL010000028.1 GCA_947628035.1 uncultured Akkermansia sp.
CGGAAACGTGAAGATCCGGGGTCGTGCGCTCGCTCCAGTTTTTGAGCTGGATGATCATCATGGCGCTGCTCTCCCCGGAGCCGGTTGTAAAGCTGTAGCCGCTTTGGGCGGTGACGGCACGGATGCCGGGGATCTTGCTGACTCTTTCTTCCAGCTGACGGAGCACCTTGTCGGTGCGTTGCTTGGCGGTGGCCGTCCCCTCCATGGTAATCATGACGAAGAGGGCTCCCTTATCCTCCGTGGGCACGAACGAGCTCTTGATCATGTCCGGAGCAAGGAAGTCCGTGAAGTGAAGGGAGGAGGAAGCGGCTGCGGTCGGACGTCCGGGCATGGCTTGCTGCTGCTCGCCGTGCACGAGCTTGCGCCACCACGAGGGCGAGCCGTCAAAGTAGATGTAGTTGCCCGCCAGCACGGCACCGAGAAGCAGCACTGTGAGCCATGCGTTGCGCACGAGGATGCCCGTGCCGAAGAGGTAAATTTTGCGCGCGAGATTCATGAAACCGTTGAACGGCGCGAAAAGCAGCGTGAAGAATTTGTTTTCTTTGGCGTCCGCCGGCTTCAGGATGAGGGCGCAGAGGGCAGGGGAGAGGGTGAGCGCATTGAAGGTGGAAATGCAGAGCGCTACGCACATCGTCACGGAAAATTGAGTGTAGATCACCCCTACCATCCCGCCGTAGAAGGCAATCGGCACATAAACGGCGAGAGTCACCAGCGTGGTCGCTATGATGGCGCCGGTGATTTGGCGCATGCTCTTGAGCGTAGCTTCTTTCGGACTGAGCTTTTCCTCGTGGATGAGGCGCATGACGTTCTCCACGACAACGATGGCGTCGTCCACCAGCGAGCCGATCACAAGAATGAGACCGAACATCGTGAGCACATTGATGCTGTAGCCCAGCGCATACATCAGCATGAAGGCACCCAGCAACGAAATAGGGATGGCCAGCGCCGGTATCAACGTCGCGCGCCAATCCTGCAGGAAGAGATAGGTCACCGCCACCACCAGGATGAGAGCCAGCACCAGTGTGAACACAATCTCCTCCATCGTTGCGCTGATGGCCTCCGTCGGGTCATAGCCCATCGTCCACTCCATGCCGTCCGGCATCATGGGCTCAATCTGCTTCATCATCGCCTGCACAGCTTCGACGGTCGAGAGGGCGTTCGCCTCGTTGTTGCGGTGGATGATCATCCCGACGGCATCCTTGCCGTTGAGGCGGCTGTAGCCGGAGTTTCGTTCGGCACCGAGCTCGATGACGGCGATGTCCTTGAGCTTGGTTACGTGTCCGTCTTCGCCGCGCTTCACGATGATGTCGCCGAACTGTTCGGCAGTGCGCAGTCGTCCCGTTGCTGTGACCTTGAAGGTGGCGTAGGACTGTTCGTCCTCAGAACCCACCGATCCGGCGGCGGCTTGGATATTCTGGGCAGAGATGGCGGCATTGACATCTTGGGGGGTGATGTTCAGTGCGCTCATGCGGATGCTGTTCATCCAGACGCGCATGGCGTAGTTGCGGGACGGGATGATATCCACCTCCGACACGCCGTCCACCTGACCGATACGGTCGCGTACGTTCATGCGCACCCAGTTGGCGAGTTCCAGCACGCTCATCTTGTTTTCATCGCACATGAAGTTGATGAAGCAGAGCATATCGCCGGAGCGTTTGTGGATGTTGTAGCCGGTTTGCTTGATTTCGGCGGGGAGTTTGGATTCGACCTGCTTGATGGCATTCGAGACATTCACGAAGGCCATATCGTCATTCGTGCCCGTCTCGAAGATGAGGGTGAGCATATAAGTGCCGTTGTTGGCGCAGGAAGAGTAGAAGTACATCAGGTGCTCCATGCCGATGAGCTGCTCCTCCACCGGGGCGGCGACTACTTCGGCAAGCTCCTCGGCACTCGCGCCGCTGTAAGTCATGCGCACGCTGATGGTGGGAGGGGAGACCTCCGGGTATTCTGCGATCGGCATTTTACTCAGACAGAGTAGCCCGCCGAGCATCATGAGGATGGAGATGACAAAGGCGAACTTCGGACGATGGACAAAGAAATCAGAAAACATAGGTTGATGAGCGTTCGAGTTATTCTGCGGATACCGGAGTGCCGTCCGTCAGGTCCGCTAAGTGAGAGGTTATGATTTGATCATCCGGCAGTACGCCGCTGTACACCGGCAGCAGCCCTTCCTCCGTCGGCGACCCGCAGTGCAGACGCACGAGGGTGGCGTGTCCCCGCCGCAGCACAAAAGCGTACTTGCCTCGCGTGTCCGTGAGGACAGCCTCCGCCGGAATCGCCGCGACCTTTTTGTCGGCGCGTCGAGCAACGCGGATTGTGACGACGCCGCCGGGCTGCAGCTCATGCTCGGCGTTGCGGAAGATGCCCCAGATATTCATGGTATCGGTTTCCGTCTGCACGACGTTGTCACAGAAGGCGACGCGACCTTTTTCCGAGAGCACCTTGCCGGTGGCGGTTACGAGGGAAATCTCCGCATCCTCGACGAGACAATCCACCGTGCCGAAATGCGACAGAATGGCGCTCTCACTGAGGGGGAAGCGCACGTAGATGGGGCTGAGCTGCACGAGGGTGGCGAGGGGCGACTTCACTTCTGCGATGTAATTGCCCTTGGAGAAGTTGACGCGTCCGATTCGACCATCCATGCTCGCGCGTATCGTGCAGCGCGAGAGGTCGTCCTCCGCTACGGCGAGGTTGGCCTCCGCCGCCGATTTCTGGGCGAGCAATTCGTCCAGAGATGCCTTGGCGCTCTCGTACTCATCCCGGCTCGTCGCGTTACGTTCCAGGAGGCTCTGCTGCCGCTCCAGCTTGCGCTGCGCGTCGGCAATCCGTACGTCCAGCACGCTGATGGCGGAGCGTTGGGAATCGACGGCTGCCTTGTAACGTGTGGGGTCGATATGGAAGAGGACGTCCCCACGCTTGACGCGGTCGCCCTCCTTGAAACTCGGCTCATCCAGGATCCCTTGCACGAGGGGACGGAGCTCCACGCGGTTGATGGCCTCCACCCGCGCGCCGCTGCTCTCCAGCACGGTGCCGTCCGTCACCATCTGCACCTTGGCTGTCTTCACCGCCAGCGGCGCATCGTCGGACTGCGTTCCTCGCGCGGCTGCGGCTTGCTTGCGCATGGTCTTTTGTTCCGGGTACACGGGGACAACCTTGGCGCCCTGACGAGTCTTGTGGGCGCCGTCCGTGATGACCGTTTCACCGGGTTTGAGACCGTCGTAGATCGATTGGAGGCGTCCGCGGATGGAGCCGGAGATGACCTCCCGACGAGCCACGGTGCCCTTTTGGTCCACGGTATAGACGAAGGAGCCGGCGGCATCGTGGTGCACGGCGGTGAGGGGGGCGACAGAGACCTCGACCGTGTTGGTGAGGCTGATGACGAGGGCGCCGATGCCGCGGGGCACGAGGGTGCCGTCCTTGTTGTCAAACTTGGCCCACATGGTGTAGGAGTCCGTGCTGCCGGAGACGAGGTTGTCGACGATTTCAATTTTTCCGGCGGAAGGGTATTGCGTACCGCTTGCGGTGTAGAGACGTACGTCCGTCACTTCGCCGATGCGTCGCGGTCCGCCGAAAACGCCGTTCACGTCGCTCTGGCTGAGCGGGAAGCGCACATAGATGGGATCCGTCTGCATGATGGTGACGAGTTGTTCGCCGGCGGTTATATAGTTGCCGGCGGAGAAGTTGACGCGACCGAGCTTGCCGGCGATTTCGGCGCGGATGGTGCAGTCTTCCAGGTCTTTTTCGGCCTTGGCTATATCGGCGAGGGCGCCGGCTCGGCTGGCTTTGAGTTCCTCAAGTTTGGCGAGGGATGTTTCCATTTCCTCCTTGGAGGTGGCAAGACTCTCCGCGAGCTTGGCGAGTCGCTTGTAATTGTTCGTGGCGTAGATGATCTGCGCATCGATGCGGGAGAGGTCGGCTTGCGCGCGTTGGAGGGCTGCCTTGTAACGCAGGGGATCGATGCGGAAGAGAACATCCCCTTCCTTCACCATGTCTCCCTCTTTGAAAGCAATCTCGGAGAGGAAGCCCTCCACCGCCGCGCGTACGTTAACAGTGCGGATGGCCTCCACGTGACCGATGCTGCGACGGGCTACGTAATCGCGGCCGGAGGTGACTTTTTCCACTTGCACGTGCTCAGCGGCAGAGCGCATCTGTTGAGCGTCCGCCCATGTTGCCAGCGCTATCAATGCGATCACGATTTTCTCCTTCATACAACATAAGTACGTACCGACAGGCGCCTTTTTTACCGCTTGCAACAATTTTTCTGTACCATGACACAAGGCAAACGCAGATGCGTTTGCCTATTTACGAATTACGATTTGGATGCTAGCGCGCCTGCGCGCGGAGATGAGGAGCAAATGCGCAGCGGAATTTTTTACGACGCGGGGCGTTAATGAGAAAGAGGAGGGAGTTACGGTAAGCCGTCGTGCAGGCTTTGCTTCCATTGTCCATAATCAGCGGCTTACGCTGCATGATGTGCCGTTAACTACCTATTGGGGGTGCTTTTCCTTGGACCATTTTTCTGGGTCTGCTGTGGCATCATGACTTATTCTCCGAGAGTTCTGCCGCCATGAATCTCGGGATGCAGCAGCTTCAGTAATCCCTGTTCAGCAGGTAATCATTGATGCCCAGGAGAACCTCCCGCTCCCGTTCACCAAAGACCTCCAGAGCCTGCCGTGCAGAGACCGTCAAGGCCCGTGCTTCCTCCTTTGCTTTCTCCAGCCCCACCAGAGAGCAATACGTGGCTTTTTTGTCCCGGACGTCTTTTCCGATGCTCTTGCCGAGAATCTCCGGACTGGAGGTCACGTCCAATATGTCGTCGATGAGTTGGAATGCGAGTCCGAGATCGCGACCGTAGCGGCTGAGAGCGTCCAACTGCAGGGAGGAACAGGCGGCGCTCATCCCCCCCAAGCGAACAGAAGCCATGATGAGAGCGGCTGTTTTGCCGAGGTGGATGGAGCGGATTTCTTCTAGGGAGAGGTGGCGTCCCTCCCCTTCCAGGTCGAGAGCTTGCCCTCCGACGAGATGGAGACTGCCGGTGAGATTTGCCAGTTCTTGCACATAGTCTTTGGCGGAATATACGGAGTTTTCCGGCACTCCGGAAAGGATGCGGAAGGCTTCTGTGAGAAGGGCATCTCCGGCAAGCACCGCCATCCCCTCGCCGAATACCTTATGGTTGGTCGGTTTGCCTCGCCGCAAGTCATCGTTGTCCATACACGGCAGGTCATCGTGGATGAGGGTGTAGGTGTGCAGCGTTTCCAATGCGCAGGCGGCATCCAAAGCGTCCTCAGACTTCCCTCCGCAGACCCTTGCCGCCTCTATGCAGAGCAGGGGACGTATCCTCTTCCCTCCGGCGAAGATGCTGTAACGCATGGAGCGGTGCAGGGTGGGACAGGGAGCTTCATCTTCCTTCGGCAGGAGTTCCCCGAGTCTCTTTTCCACCAGGGCTGACGTGGTGCGTATGAGGGAAGGAATGTCCATGACAACTCAGCGGGTGAGGAGTTCGGCTATCTGGACGGCATTCAGGGCGGCGCCCTTGCGCACTTGGTCGCCAACCACCCAGAGGTTCAGGGCGTTGGGTACGGCGAGGTCCTTGCGGATGCGCCCTACGTAGCAGGTGTCTCCGTTGGTGGAATCCAGCGGGGTAGGCCATACTCCGTGAGCCGGATCGTCCATGAGTGCCACCCCGGGCATACCATCATAGCAGGCCCTCGCCGTGTCAACGTCCACGGGCTTTTCGAATTGCGCCACGCAGGAGATCGAGTGACTGCGGTACACGGGGACACGCACGCAAGTGCAGGTGACTTGCAGCTCCGGCAAGCTCATGATTTTGCGACCCTCGTTGAGCATCTTCAACTCCTCCTTGGTGTAGCCATTCTCCATAAACCGGTCAATCTGCGGCAGCACGTTGAAAGCTATCTGACGCGGGTAGGTGGAGCAGGTGACCGGTTCACCGTTCACGATGGCACGTACTTGATTTTCCAGCTCGGAGATGCCGTGTTGTCCGCTGCCTGAGACCGCTTGGTAGCTGCTGGCAATGATGGTGCGCAAACCGAAACGCAGGTGCAGCGGATAGAGCGCCATGAGGGTGATGATGGTCGTACAGTTGGGGTTGGCGATGATGTTGCGCGGATGGATCAGCGCGGCCTCGCCGTTGATTTCCGGCACCACGAGCGGCACGTCCGGGTCTTGTCGAAAGGCGGAGGAGTTGTCAATGACCACACAACCGCATTCCGCCGCTATGGGTGCGTACTTGCGGGATAGATCTCCTCCTGCGCTGAAAAGCGCCATATCGACGTCGTTGAAAGAATCTGCCGTGAGCTCTTCCACCGTGAGTTTCTTGCCGCAGAATTCCACCTGTTTCCCGGCGGAACGGTGGGAGGCCAGCAATTTGAGAGAAGTGAGAGGAAAATGCCTGCTTTCCAGACACTTCATAATCTCCACGCCCACGGCTCCGGTGGCGCCTGCTATAGCTACTCTGGGTTGCGCTTTCGTGCTCATGCGCCCGCGAGTATATCCCTTTCCCTGCAAATGGCAAGAAAAATCAATTCTCGTTCAGCTTCATTCGATCCAGACACCAGGGCAGGCGCACTTGAGAGTGCAGTTCCTCACACGTGTTCCAAGAAAAGCGATCCTAACACGCAGTTATCGGTGAGTAATGCAACACAATTCATATACGATTTACGATTTGTTGATAATGTGAGCGTTGCGCAATTTTTATGAATTATCAACGTACGTGGGAGGGGGCTTCAAAGTCGTCATTATGATGCCCGCTTGTTGTCATGATTTTTTATAGGCATCAACAATGATATCAATCAATAAGAGCATTTTCTCCGTCGATTAACTTCCCTCAAATGCGTTTACCCTCCTCGGCTCCAAATTGACTTGACTTGATGTTCTTTTTTTCAGAAACTAAGGGGCAGGGAAAGCCTCGTTTGGGATATGGTCAAGGAAAAAAATTATCCGACTCGTTTTCAGAAGGCGGCGTGCTGGGCGGCATTGACGGGCGTATGCATCAGTATTGTAGTCGCCTTGGTTGCTGCCTTGATCTACGGGGCGTGGGCTACGTTCGTGTCATTGGAGCCGGTCTTGCTGCCGGTCATCGTGGCGGGGTGTTTAGCGTATTTGCTCTTCCCTTGTGTGGTGTGGGTGCAGAAGTGGGTGAAGCGACGCATCGTGGCGGTTATGCTCGTGATGCTCAGTGCGGCTATCTTTCTTGGAGGACTCGGCGCGGCGATCATTCCTCCTCTCTTTGAACAGACGAGCCTGCTCATCGACAAGCAACCCCAAATCACTCGTACTGCTCTGGACGCAGGGCGCGACATCCTGCAGAACAACAAGTGGGTGCGCTTCGCGGTGGATACCCTCTACGATGCCGCTCAGCGCGATGAAAAAGATGCATCCGATGCCGGAGCTGCCAACAATTCTTCCCCTGCGGGGGCGGCATGGAGCTTGGCTCCGGATGATTACATCGGCAAGGCGCAAGCCGTGCTTAACTACCATTCCAACACCCTCGCCGAGGCGTGCTTCAGGTGGTTTACGGCCGGCACGCGTGCCCTTTACGGAGCCGTTGGATTTGTGATTGGGTGCGTGATGGTTCCCGTGTTTCTCTTTTACTTTTTGCTGCAGAGCGAATCCATCACGCGCTACTGGCATACACTGCTGCCCTTGCGCGCCTCCCGATTCCGGGAAGAACTCGTGGAGACTCTGCGACAGATCAACGATTACATCATATCGTTTGTCCGCGGGCAGATGCTGGTAAGCCTCTTTGACGGGGCTCTCCTCGCCATCGCTCTCATGGTGATGGGACTGCCGTACGCTCTCACCATCGGAGCCGCCGCCGCACTCCTCGGCATCATCCCTTACATCGGCATGGTTTCCACCAGCATCCCCGCTCTCCTCATTGCCTGGGTCACTTGGCATGACCTCGGACACGTGATGGCCGTACTCATCATTTTTCTCGCCGTGAGCCAATTGGACGGCTGGATCATCCAGCCGCGCGTGCTCGGCAAGCGTCTGCATATGCACGACATGACCATCATGTTCTCCGTACTCTTCTGGGGAAGTCTGCTGGGAGGCATTGTCGGTGCGCTGCTGGCAGTTCCGCTTACGGCTTCTCTCAAGGTAATTTTCATACGCTACGTCTGGTCCACCCTGCGCAATCCGCCTCAGGATGCCCTTCCCAACAACTCATAAACCGTAAAAATCCCCGCACCGATTTTTCTCCTCCAAAAAAAATCGACCCACCTCGCACCACCCATGTTGATCCTCTCTGCCCAAAAGATGCGCGAAATCGAGCAAAAGGTCGTCAGCAAAAAAGTTGTCACTCGCCATGAGCTCATCATTGAAGCCATCGGAAACGCCTACGATGCTCTCATGCACGACCCCGAATTCAGTCGCTTCTTCAACAAGGAGCTGACGATTGTCGTATACGCCGGCAAGGGGCTGAACGCCGCAGATGCCATCGGCCTCGCCGGCACATTTCGCTGTCGTCAGGTTGTCGTGCGTTTCGCCACTGCCTTCGATGAGGTATCCCGCCCGGTTAAAACGCAGTTCAAAATCATTGATCGCAACCAACTCTTCGTTCCCTCTTCTCTTCCGAAGCCTGCTCCCTTCCCCTGCCTCATCATTGACGGTCTCCTGGGATCCGGGGCCCACGGCACTCTCGCCGACGACTACGCTGAACTCGTCCGCGAAATGAATGCCCTGCGCGCTTCTCATCCGTGCAACCGTACCATTGCTGTGGATATACCGACCGGTCTCGACCCCGACTCCGGCAAGCCGGGACCCGACACCGTTCGAGCCGACGCAACCCTCGCCATCGGCTGTGTGAAGTCGGGTCTCGTGATAGATGGGGCGGAGGATTTCGTGGGGCGCCTCCTCTGCGTGGCTCTCCCGTCCCTTCCCCTTCCCCCTTCCCGCCTCCATGCCATCGGCAATGATTTCCTGAGCCGCATTCCGGAGCGTCCGCAGAGCTTTTACAAGAATCGGGCGGGTCGGGTGCAGATCATAGCGGGGTCTCCGGGGTACATAGGCGCAGCTCAAATGTGCGGCGAGGCAGCTCTGAATGCCGGGGCGGGGCTCGTGGAACTCTACTGCTTGCGCGACATTTACCCGCTATTGGCGGTTCGCGTGGCGGCGGAGGTCATGGTGCATGCGGTGGATTCATACGATGAGGTGCCGGTGGAGAGAGCGAATGCCTTGCTCGTCGGCCCCGGACTCGGCAAACCGGACGCTCCCCAAATACACGCGTTGCAGAAGCTCATCCAAAAAGCCTCCTGCCCGGTGGTGATGGATGCCGACGCTCTGAACCTCGCTGCAGCCGGTAAGTTGACCATCCCTCATGGCGCCGTCATCACCCCCCATCCCGGGGAAATGCTTCGCCTCTTCCCGCAGAGCTCCTCTCTCTCCCGCTCGGAAACTGCCCGACAATTCGTCAAAAAGAACGACTGCATCCTCCTCCTCAAAGGGGCGCGTTCCATCGTGGCGACCCGCCATTCCCTCTGCTTCAACACATCCGGCGGACCCTACATGGCAAGCGGCGGACATGGCGATGTACTCTCCGGTGTTATCGCGGCATTGCTCGCTCAGGGGATGCCCCCTCAAGATGCCGCCGCCACAGGCGCCTACCTGTGCGGACTCGCCGCCACGCATGCTTACGCAACTCAGGGTTTTCCGCGCAGTGTCCGCGCCACTTCCCTCTATCCTTTCTTAGGCGCCAGAGATTGAGGGGACAGTCTTCTCATTTTCCTTCACCACCGTTCCACAACCTCTTCGACGCCTCACCCATGCGGTTTCTCACAGATCTTTTGGCAGATCCCGCAAAGCCGGCGCCTTCGGCGCGTCGGGGCGTACTCCTTCATAAGCCGGCAAGGGGCTGACGCGGAAGGCTTCCGCGGTGGGGATTTTCTTCATCGGGATGAAAACTTCGTTCTCTTTGATGATTCTGGCTCGAGGATCGTCTTTGGTCCAGAGCAATGACAACCACCAATTTGTCGTGGTGTTCACGGTGTACGCGCTTGATTCATAACCGGGCATGGATGCAACAATGCCGAGGTCTTTTTTCTGGCTCACCTCCACAACCATCGGCGTGCGTTCCTTCTGGGGCTCGCCGTTGATGGTGATGTCCGCCCCCTTGGGTTGGGTACGTATCATCAGCTCCTTCGTCCCTACGCAGGCCGAGCATAGCATTCCGGAAACGATCAGACAAACGAAGGCGCGATTCATGTCTCCAATCTACTCCATCCCACTCCCGTTTGCAATCAAATTTTACAACCAACATCGACCTTCTCCCAAGGCTCCTACCTAATTTTTCCGCTGCCCCAATGATAGGGTGCAGCTTCTCTTCGTGTGTTGGGAGAGCGTGTGACGTAACATCTGAGAGTTTCTCGTTCCGGCAAGGAGGGTTTACCGCCTCACGTACATTTTAGTAGCTTTTTATCGGGTCGAAAACTGTCGGCGACCCTATTTTGTCACACTGTGACGAGCCGCTACTCATTTTTTCTTATCGCGGTCGCGCTTGTCCTTCTGAGCGCTTTCAAGCTGCTCGGGAGAGATAGTAGGTTTAGCTCCATTCCACGTGTTGCTCAAGCTGGCGGCGAGCTTGCCATACACCGTATTAGGATCAATTTTCGCGCAGGCGTCAAACATATCCTTCATGTGCTTTCCCCCTCCCTCCTCTCGACGGGCTTGTCCGATAAGCAGGCAATAAGCAGCCTGACGGTCCTCCGGTCGTAACGCCTTGTCATTAATAACTTTCATGCACTCGTCCGTCATTGCCTTGAGGGAGGGTTGAAAATCAGCAGAGAGGAAACCGTCTTTCGTGTGCATCATCTTGTAGAGGAACTGGAGGGCGCTGTGCTCATTGCGCCGCACCATGCCGGTTTTGTCCGATGGATCGGCAATGCGGATGAGATCAACGAGGTCGTTGGGGGCTTTAATCGGGAGATCCGCGACTTCTCCGAGTTTGAGCGCTTTTTGTTCTCCATTGAGATTTTCTGCCTCGGCCAGCAACTTTTTCTGCTTCCTGTAGGCTTCCAATTTTTCCTGGATCTTTTTCAGGGCGAGGTTGCCTGATTCATCCCCCAGGTTGTCCATTCCCGAAAGATTCGCGTACATGATGCCCGCCGTGTCCAGCATCATGACCGTCGGGCAGATGCCAAAGGGAACTCCGGGCATTCCCTGCGTGATGGAATCCGCTTTTTCCTTCTGTTCCGGTGTAGGATCTTGATAGATCGGTGCTGCCAGCAATTGAGCATCTCCCGTCACTTTCTCCACTTCCGGTCGCTCCCAGAATTTCTTCACCATACGTGTGCTGCGTTTGTTCCAGTCCGGTCCGTAGCAAAAGATGATGATGCCGTCGTTGCCGACATTGCTGATCGCGTCGCTGTAGGTTTCCGGGCGACGCGGATTCTTCTTCGCTTCCTCGGGAGCCGGCTGAGAGGAGGACATCCCCCCGCCTGCGTCGGTCGGAGAAGGGGAAGTTGATCCGTCGCCCTGCGCGTGAGAGAGAGGACTCATCGCCAGAGCCAGGAGACCTAAAGTTGTTTTCCAGTGAAACATATGTCTATTTTGCTTTCTTGCGGTCATACACTAACACGGCTTTAAAGTCGATACCCAGCATCTGCTCCGCTCCGGAGTCGATGCGGATGAACTTTGCGGTCGGAATATTCTTCTCAATGTGGTAAAGCATATAGGGCGTGTCTTGCGAATCCGGCAGATTGCAGAGCTTCTCCCATGTTTTTCCGTCCTCTGATGTTTCGATGTACCATTCGCGGTAATGTGTGCAACCTTCGCGCGGGATGATGACAATGTCCCCCAGAGGAGTTTTCTTGGGCAGCTCAATCGTAACCTTGACGTGGTTGCCTTTTTCAGATTCGATGAGCCCACCTCTGTGAGTGAGCGCCGCGGCGTGCCGGACGATGCTGCGTTGGTCCGGGTGGTACTTTTCCAGCATGACGATACCTCCCTCAGAGACGAGGTTGCCCTGCGGTTTCGGGAAGTCCGGCAGCTCGTATGTTTCATCCCCATCCTCGGCTTTTAAGTAACCCTTGCTGTAGTCGTTCACAAGTTTCATGTACGCTTCCATGTCCCGTTGGTTGGGGCGTGATTTGCCGGTCATCAGTTTGGCAGTCATTTCCTCCGCCGCACGAATGACGGATGCCCTGAGCAACATACAGACATTCTCCCGATCCGGTAAATCCTCCGGAACCTTTTTAATGGATTCGTCCACCTTTTCGCGGATCCTGTCTCCGATGTGCCGACTCTCGGCGTATGCTTTTCTGACAGCCCAACTGAGAGCAACGCCGAACTCCGGTTTCCGTTGCACGGCATCGGCCACCATGCCCAAGTAGCGTTCCTTGGCGTTGGCTGATTTCCCCAAGGATTCATACTGCATATCCAACAGCTCCTCCAGAGGCCACTCCGCCTCCTCATTCTTATCAAGATTGTCAAAATAGCTCTGGAAGGCGATGAGTTTTTGTTTGGGAGACTTCAGGGTGTGCAGCAACGTGGGATAAATGGTTTTCGTGAGGTAATTGGCACACATCTCCGGATGTTTAGGAGCCACGGATTTACAGATGAAATCATTTACACCGAGGTATTTGGAGGGACGTTTGCTGAGTGACTTTGCTGCCGTCTGCAAGTAGAGAGACCAGACTGGGTTGTAGAGAGGCTGCATACTCACAGCCATCTCGTAAAGTTTGAGCGCATTCACCGGGTTCTTGTTGGCGGAGAGAAGAGTCGCAATGGAGCATACCATTTGAGCATCGCGCGTACGCTGTCCATCTGCATACATGTCAGCCATCATTTGGAACGCGCTCCACGTGTACATCCCCCAGACGTTCCAATGCGGATGGCGGTCAGCAGATATGGAGTTGGAGGGGTTCCACTTTCCTTTGTCGTACACGGCGTAGGCGCAGTGTCCCGGTTCGCCGACTGTCATCGCCGGGATGCCGTTGGAACAGGCGGAAGAAGCGCCGTAGTGTGAGAGACTGCCGCATACGCCTCCCATTTCGCGCACTTTTTTTGCGTGGTTGTTGGGGTAGATCGGCTCAAAAGGCTGGTAGTAGAACTCCGTGAAGATAGTATCGCCGAATATGTTGAGAGGAAGGTAGGATACCTGTCCGCACATTCCACTGTAGTTGCCGGATGGAGCCGATACGTTATCCCTCATCCAACGCATGGTGCTGGCGGTGCCGAAGGGGTTGTCTCCTTTCCAGCCACAGGGGAAGTGCAGCAGCCAGTCGGGAAGATCGCCGAATGAGCTGTTGAGCAGACCTTGATCCCAGCTTTCCGAGAAGAAACGGTAGCGGTCGCGCGCGAGCCTGTAAAGGTCTTTTTTAGGCGCGTTCTTGTCGGCTCGTTTGCTCTTGGTTCGGCTGCTGCGCTGAGAAGTGACCATACCGGCCTGTTTGAGCTCCTCCAGCTCCTGGGCGCTGAGCACCCGTCCTTCACCGTACCACCCGTTACGCGTAAACTCCACGGCAACTGCCGCTGCTATTCGGCGCTTCAGACCGGGTTTTGCTTCTTCTCCTTCCTGAGCCACGTCCTTGTCCATGTTGGGGTCATTCTTTCGAAAGTCGGAGACCATTGCCAACGCAACTTCCGGCAGACACATGTCCCCGTCATAGACGAAAGAGCTGATCCACTGCAGGTCATTCAACAAGGGAGAGAGATCCTTAGCCACGGACTCGTCCTTCATGAGTTGAGTGAGTACATCCATATTGGAGCGGTGCAGCAATTCCCACTGCGCGATGGCTAATCGCGTCTCCGGATCCTTAATGGTCTCCAGCACTTGTGGCTTCTCGGTTCCATTCAACTTTCGACGTATCTGCGCCGCCAGCTTCTTTTCCAGCATTTGCGGACGCTGCCATTCTCGGAAATTGAGTTCGCTTTGGAATTTCTTTTCTTCGATAGGAGCCTTCACTTCCTCGACAGGGACATCGGCAAACTTCTTCACGTCGGTTCCTTCGGGATCCGGTTCCTCTTCTTCCTCCTGTCCGTCCGCCACGGGCTCCGGTTCAGGTTCAGGCTCAGGTTTCGGCTCCGGCTTCGGTTCCACCACAGGTTCGGGCTTTTGAGGCTCCACCTTAACAATCACTTTCTTTTCCGGAAAAATTTGCGGCTCTACCACGTAGCCTGCCAACATCATCAACAGGATAAACACTATTGCTACCAATCTCCACATCATGGTTTCCATTTTCCAGATTTTTTCCCCCTTGTCAAGCGTATCAATTGGCTCAGCTCGAGGCAAACGCATGCAAACATGAGTTTCGCCATGTTTGACGGATTCAATACGGCGAGCAAAACCTGCGAAGTTGCGAAGCTTTCGACTGGGGTTGCGGGTGAAAATATGGGGCATTTGCTGTATGAAAAGCCTATGGAGCTGCGCGATGCCGTCTTGATGGCGCAGAATATGAATCAATTATTCGCACACCCATCACACTGGTCCTCGAAAAGCCCGCCGCGCATTTGCTTCGCCATTTTCTCGGGCGGCGTACGAGCTCTTTCTGTCGTCCATCAGCCGCCTTCGGCCCCCAATTTCCCCTCCGACATCGAATTTTATTCCGGTCGGTATCATTTAGTTCTTGCATTTCTGTGAGCGAAGTGCTATATGTGGTGGTGAAGTTCAAACAGCTTTATGAAAACCCCTATTTTTAAGAAATACATCAAGGGAGGGTTTACCCTTATCGAACTCATGGTGGTGATCGCAATTCTTGCGACGCTCGGTTCCATAGCCTATGGTCCGATCATGGACCACATGAACGATGGCGACCGCCAGAAGGCCAGCACCAACATGAAGAGCATCTTTACCCTTCTGCAGCAGTTCAAGATGGACAACGGCAGCTTCCCCTGCGATGCCACCGGAGAGCGCCTTCAGGAGGAAAATCCCGACCGTGATTTCGGCGAACTCAAAGGCGATTATTCGAATGCCTACTTCCGCCAGCTCTTCTTCAAGAACGGGGTTGAGTCCGAAAAGCCTTTCTTCGCCAAGATTTCAACTTCAGGCCTCCAAGTTCTGGCAGAGGGTGATGAAAAACTCGCCGGCGGTCAGGCTCTGCGTCGCGGGGAAAACGGCATGTCCTACGTCATGACGCGCAGTAAGGAGGACGAGAACGTCAAGACCTCCGTGAACCGCAGCAATTCGCCGCTTGTCATGTGCTCGGTGTATCCCACCAAGACTCCGTATTCCGGTGACAAGCTGCTGGTTGATATGCTCTCTTTCAAGGGACACTTCTTTGTGCTGACGGCTGATGGAGCTGTTACCGATCACGAGAAGAACATCGAGGAAAGCATGGACGATGAGACGGTCGGTATCGTCAAGGCCGGTAAGGATATTTTCCCGGAAAACAAGCGCGGACAGGCCACGGCTTCCAAGCACGTTGTGCTGACCCCTGAGGGTTGATCGTCAATCTGCTTCTTACGTTTAACAACGAGGCGCATCCCAATGGATGCGCCTCGTTGTTTTTGAAGGCAAATTGTCACGGCAAACGCTCGACCGTTTGGGGGCGTCCGCGGTTTCAGTTTTGTAAATCGTCCGTGGGGCAAACGCCCTGCGTTTGCTCAGTGCTCCAGCGCTTTCTGGCGTAGCACGTGATCCACGAGCACGAGCCAAGCCATCGCCTCAACGATGGGCACCGCTCGCGGCAGCACACAGGGATCGTGCCTTCCCTTGCCGCACAGCGTGGCAGCTTGCTTAGCGTCGGTCACGGTTTCTTGCTCCATCATGATGGTGGCCGTGGGTTTGAATGCCAGACGCAGCAGGATATCTTCGCCATTAGTGATGCCTCCTTGGATGCCGCCTGAGTTGTTGGTGCGGGTGCGCACCCGATCTCCCTCCATGTAGAATGCATCGTTGTGAGCGCTTCCGTTGAGCAGAGAGCAGCCAAATCCGCTGCCCACTTCAAAGCCCTTGCATGCAGGTATGCTCAGCATCGCATGGGCCAATGTCGCTTCCAATTTGTCGAACACGGGGTCTCCCAGCCCCGCAGGGACGTGCCTCACCACGCAGCGTACGGTGCCGCCCAGAGAATCTCCCTTGTTGCGAGCACTCATGATACTCTCTCGCATCCTCGCCGCAGTAGAATCATCAGCCGTGCGTACCTCATTACTCTCCACCATTTCGTGCGTTACCCGGTCGGCGCTCACTTCGCAGCGCACATCGCCCACCTGTTCCACCCACGCCAGCACATCCATTTGCGGACACAGCACGCGCAGCACGGCTTTCGCCACGGCACCCGCAGCCACGCGTCCGATTGTTTCTCGCGCGCTCGCTCTTCCACCGCCGGCCCATGCGCGTATGCCGTATTTCGCATCGTAAGTGTAGTCGGCGTGAGAAGGGCGGTAAGTGTGCTGCATTTCATCGTATGCGGAGGAGCGCGCATCCGTGTTGCGCACCAGCAGGGCAATCGGCGTTCCCAAAGTTTCTCCATCCTCACTCACTCCGCTGAGTATCTCCACACAGTCGTCTTCCTTGCGTGCCGTTGTGAGTCCACTTTGTCCCGGCCTCCTGCGCCGCAGCTCCGCGTTGATCTCCTCCGCACGCAGCGCCACTCTCGGCGGGCACCCGTCTATCACCACGCCGATCCCCGCACCGTGGGATTCCCCCCACGTGCTTATCCTGAACAAGACTCCTAGTGTGCTCGACATATCTGCGTCTCATGATACCTCATGCCTTTCCGAGAATCAAGTCTCTTTGCTCGGGCTGCAGGGCAAACGCATTAGGAAATGCGTTTGCCCTATTTACGAATTACGATAGGGGGAGTTCGGCGGCTGCTACGCCGCGAATTGGGCGAACGAGAGGGCTTCTTGAGAGCCATCATCATGATGACCGCTCATCGTCATGATTTTTGATAGGCATTAACGATGATATCAATCAATAAGAGTATTCTCTCTGTTGATGAACCCCTCTCAAATGCGGTTGCCCTGACTCGGGCTGCGATAGGATTTGAGGAGGGCATGGCAGCCGCGAATTTCCTACTCGCTCGCGTCAATCTTGCGGATACAACGCTCCAGGCTCTCGCGCCAGTGCGGGATATGCAGACCAAAGGTCGTTCGGATAGCTGTCTTGTCCAGCACGGAATAGGGCGGACGCTGCACCTTGGAAGGGAATTCATCGCTGTGGCAGGGAAGCACGGAGCACTTGTCACTCAGTCCGCTCAATTCTGCAATTGCCGTGGCAAAGTCGAACCACGAGCACACCCCCTCATTGGTGTAGTGGTAGGTGCCGAGATGATCCGGCAGATTGGGGTGATTAAGAAGAAGGAGAATCGTGGAGGCGAGGTCATGCGCGTACGTGGGGGAGCCCACTTGGTCGAAGACGACATTGACCTGCCGGCGTTCGTGCATAAGGCGGCGCATGGTTTTCACGAAGTTGTTGCCGAAGACCGAGTAGAGCCAGGCTGTGCGCAGGATGAGGTGGCGGCAGCCCGAGGAGCGCACGGCTAATTCGCCGTCCAGCTTCGTGCGCGCGTAGATCCCGAGTGGGGCAGGGCTCGCGTCTTCCTTGAACGGCGTGTTGCCCACGCCGCCGAACACGTAATCCGTCGAGATGTGCACGAGCAGGATGTCATGTGCGGCAGCGGTCGCTGCGAGGTATTCAACGGCGCGGTGGTTGACAAGTCGCGCCGTCGCTTTGTCGTCCTCCGCGCGATCCACTTGCGTGTAGGCGGCACAGTTGATGATGCAATCGGGCATGAATTGTCCAATGGCGGCGTCAATAGCGGCGGGGTCGGTGATGTCCAATTCCGTTGCCGTGGTGAAGGTGAAGTGATGTTCCGGCAGGGAGGGAGCGAGCAACTGGAGTTCGTTGCCGAGCTGGCCGCGAGATCCGGTGACGAGTACGTTCATGCGCTCAGTACAGAGAAGAGTTGAAGTCAAAAGCGGGCTCGTGCTGAGAGAGGGTCGGGTAGCGCGTGTCCTTCTCTGAAAGGATGATAGCCTCTCGCGGGAGTCTCCAGTCGATCGCCAGCTCCGGATCGTCCCAGGCAATGCCTCCTTCACTCTGCGGAGCGTAGTAATTGTCGCATTTGTACAGAAAGACGGCTCGCTCGCTGAGCACGGCAAATCCGTGCGCAAAACCACGCGGAATGAAGAGTTGCCGATGGTTCTCGTCGTTCAATTCCACCGCCACGTGCTGCCCATACGTCGGCGACCCCACTCGTATATCTACAGCCACATCCAGCACGGAGCCGCTTATCACTTGCACCAGCTTGCTTTGCGTGTGAGGTATCCTCTGGAAGTGCAGGCCCCGTACCACTCCGTAGCAGGATGCACTCTCGTTATCCTGAACAAAACGAGTCTGCAGAACCTGTTCCTCAAACTCCCTCTGGGAAAATGACTCAAAAAAATACCCTCGATTGTCGGTGAACACACGGGGCTCAATGAGCAACACTCCCGGTATCTTTGTCGGTATCGCTTTCATGGGCGGTGTTTATTTTCCGCGAGGGAAAGAAGATATTTGCCGTAGTCGTTGTTCCGCATCGGCGCCGCCAGCTCTTTCAGCTTGGCAGCGTCGATCCAGCCCTTCTCGTAGGCAATCCCTTCCAGACAGGCTATCTTGTTGCCCGTCCTTTTTTCGATAACTTCTACAAACGTGGAAGCCTCCGAGAGCGAGTCGTGCGTGCCCGTGTCCAACCAGGCGTATCCGCGTCCCATGGTGTGCACCTTGAGGCGTCCCTGCTTGAGGTATTCCTCGTTGACGGAGGTGATTTCAAGTTCCCCTCGCGCGGAAGGCTTGATGCCTCCGGCTATCTTTGACACGCCCTTCGGGTAGAAGTACAGCCCCACCACCGCATAGTTGGATTTAGGATGCTCCGGTTTCTCTTCCAGCGACAGACAACTCCCCTGCGCGTCCAGCTCCACCACCCCGTAGCGTGTGGGATCCGCTACATGATAGCCGAACACGACCGCACTGTCGTCGCGCTCCACCTGCTGCACAGCTTCCCCGAGCATCTCCGGAAATCCGGCGCCGTAAAAAAGGTTGTCGCCCAACACGAGACACACGCTGTCATCCCCGATGAATTCGCGTCCGATGAGGAGAGCCTGGGCAAGTCCTTCCGGGCGTGGTTGCTCCGCGTATGAAAAACGGACGCCGTAATCTTCGCCATTCCCGAGCAAACGTCGGAAGGAAGGGAGATCATCGGGAGTCGAGATGATGAGAATCTCGTTGATTTCCGCCAACATCAACGTCGATATCGGATAGTACACCATCGGTTTGTCAAACACGGGCAGAAGCTGCTTGCTCACCCCTCGCGTGATCGGGTACAGCCTCGTTCCCGCTCCTCCTGCTAATACAATGCCTTTCATAGAACGTTGATCATTGTACCTGTTTCGTCGGACATAGCAAGAAAAAACATAGGCGCCTTGGCTCCTATGTTTTTTTATCGCTCAATATCGCCGAGCAAGCTCTGAAGTTGTTTATGCGCGTAGAAGATGCGGGAACGCAGGGTCCCCTCCGACACGTGGAGCAGCTTGGAAATCTCTTGGTAGGAGAGGCCCATGACATCGCAGAGAGTCACCACCTCGCGGTGTGCCGGTGAGAGTTGTTCCATGGCTTTACGGAGGCGTTTTTTGATGTCGGCTATGTGAGCGCTGCGCACGGGGTCGGCGTCCGGACCCTGGTCGGCGAGATCAGAATCCTTTTCCATGGGGACGCCGTTTTCGTCGTCGTCGATACTGAAGGCACGGTCACGTTTTCGTTTGCGGATGAAATTGCGTGCCTGGTTGGCGGCGATGGTGTAGAGCCAGGTATAGAAGGCGCTCTTTTTATTGAAGTACCTGAGCGAGCGGAAAGCGCGTAAAAAGGCCTCCTGAGCGACATCGTAAGCGTCTGCCTCCGAGCTCAGCATCTGCAGCAACATAGCGTGCAGTCGCCGACTGTACCGACGAATCAGCACGTCGAATGCGCGGGTCTCGCCGGTGAGTGTGATGCGGATGAGCTCCTCGTCCGGGAGGTCATTCCATTCCTCATTGGGCTCGTGGTCGGGCATGGTTTGTCGTGGGCTTTTTGCTGGGTTGTTCGGTGTAATTGCGAGCGGGAGGAGGTGAAAACGCCGTTGAATGGTGGGCGATGCCGGTGCCGACGGAACCGGGGCGGTGTGTCACACAGGCAGCGAGTAGGAACGACCGTCACGTCCTTCAAACCAGTTGATGAAAGCGACGTTGGCTGTGGTATACCCACCGGGGGTCGGGTAGTTTCCGCTGAAGTACCAATCGCCGCAGGGACCCTCGATGGCTGAGTGCAGCCCCTCCAGAGTCTGGTAGATGATTTGTACTTCGCAAGGAGAGTTATCCGGCGTAACCAGGAGAGAAATCTCGTTTGTGATCTCCTCCACGGTGAAGGGTGAGTATATTTTTTTGACGGGATTGGTGCGTTCCGGCGCGGGCAACGTGAGTTGTCGACGGCATTCCTCGTACACCTGGTTGATGTACGCGTAGTCCCCGCGTTTCTTGAGCAGAGAGATAGCTGCTTGGAAAGCGATGAATTTTCCCAATTCGCTCATATCGATTCCGTAGCAATCCGGATAGCGTATCTGCGGAGCCGAGGAGAGGATGACGATCTTGCGCGCCTTCGATCGCGCCAGCAGACGCAGAAGAGAGGACCTCAGCGTCGTCCCGCGCACGATTGAGTCGTCAATGGCGATGAGCACCTCGTCCGAGCCCACCGCTCCGTACGTGAGGTCGTACACCTGAGCGGCGAGTTGTTTGCGACTGCTCTCTTCAGAGATAAAGGTGCGTAGTTTGATATCCTTGTGGGCAATTTTTTCGGCTCGCGGCCAGCGGCGTTGGATGAGTTCGCGGATGAGTTCGTCGGTGAGAGTTCCGTCATGGAAAGCTTTGATCATCGCCGCTGTGGCGCGATCTCGGCGATAGGTGCGCAGTCCCTCCAGCAGACCGTAGTAGGAGACTTCTGCGGTGTTGGGGATGTAGGTGATGGCGGCGCGTGAGAAATCATCCCCCAGGCATTCGACGACTTTTTCCGCCAGGTTTTCACCGAGAGCCTTACGTTCCCGGTAGATGATGGGGTCGTTTCCGCGGGAGAAGTAGATGGCCTCAAAGGAGCAGGGCGTCGATTCCAGAGGTTTCGTGTATTCGCGGATGCTGATGGTCCCATCGTTTTTGACGACGATCATGTTGGCGCGGGGAAGCTCCTGTACGTCCTCGCCCTCCACTTCCATCACGCTCATCAGGGGCACCCGTTCACTGGCCATGGCCAGATATTCATCCGTGAGCACATAGTGGCACGGGCGGATGCCGTGCGGGTCGCGCAGACAAAAGAAGTCCCCGTTTCCCACGGCGCCCATCACGCAGTACCCACCGTCCCAACTTTGAGAGGCCTTGCCGATGATGTCGTAGAGATCCAGTCTGCGTGAGATGACGCTGGGAATCTCGCGTCCCGGCGTGTTGTCGCGCAGCTCGCGGTAGATATCCGTGTGAGCTTCGTCCAGGTAATAGCCGATTTCCTCCAGCACAGCTTGGGTGTCGGTGTCGAAGATGGGGTGTTGCCCTCGGTCGATGAGTTTGCGGTTCAACGCATCGGCGTTGGTCATGTTGAAATTGCCCAGGAGCATGAGCGTGCGCGTGATCCAGTTGGTGCGGCGGAGGAAGGGATGACAGCTCCCTTCGTCAAATTGTCCGCTCGTGCCGTAGCGCAGGTGTCCCATGAGGATTTCTCCGCCGAAGTTGAAGTTCTTCTTGAACAGCGCCGCATCCTGCAGGTCGATCCCGTTGGACTCTCGCAGGGTGCGCAGGTTCTTTTGCTGGGCGTCGAAGATGTCCGTGAGAGCTGAAGAGGTCGCGTTTCTGGCCCGGAAGACGTAGGGGGCGCCCAAGGGCATATTCAACTTCACGCACCCGATGCCCGCTCCATCCTGTCCGCGGTTGTGCTGCTTTTCCATCAGCAGGAAAAGTTTGTTGAACGCCCAGTCCGGCGACCCGTACTTCGCCGCAAAATACGAGAGGGGTTTGAGCAATCGTATCGCTGCTACGCCGCATTCATGGTGCAGGGGGTCGGACATGGCGAAGGAGGTCTTGAGTGGGTTAGTCAGATACTTTCACGTGGATGCCGCGTCCGTCCCTGATTGTTCCGAGTATTTTTCCTCCCGGACCGGCTGTCAGGGCTTGCTCAACTTGGTCGGGCGACACGATGGAGACCCAGCCTATGCCCATGTTAAAGGTGTGGAAGCGATCTTCCTCGTCCACATACTGCAGCACCTTCTGCACCGGTTCGTTTTCCCAGTGCGGCAGCACGAGGTCCGCCCCGCGTTCACCGAGGAATCGTTCCAGATTTTCAGGAAGCCCACCGCCCGTGATGTGAGCGTACGCCTTCGGCACGAGCCCCATGGCGCGCATGTCCCGCACGACATCGTGGTAGAGGCGCGTAGGCGCCAGCGTGGCGTGCAACTCCTCCGTGGAAAGCAAGCCCGGGTTTTGTTGAAGAATGCGCCGCACGAGACTCCATCCGTTGGCATGGAATCCGTCACTGCCGTATCCGATGAGCACGTCCCCCACCGCCACACGCGAGGGATCAATCATGGCTTTCTTTTCCACGCACCCGATGCAGAATCCCGCCAGCTCCACGAGATCCTCCGGCACCACTCCCGGCATCTCTGCCGTCTCTCCTCCTGCCAGGATGCAGCCGCAGCTCTCCAGGTAATCAGCCATACCCGCCACCAGACGAGTGATGCGCGGGGTTTCCTTCTTCAGGTTGGATATTCCCAGGTAGTCCAGGAAGAGCAGGGGATCTCCGCCCGTGGTCAGGATGTCGTTCACATTCATGGCGACGAGATCCTTGCCCGCCGTCTCCAACATATCCTGCTCAAAGAGAAGCTCCGTTTTTGTCCCCACTCCGTCCGTTCCCGTCACGATGACGGGCTCCTCGTAGCCGGACAAGTCGTACGCCGCCGCGAACAACCCAAAGGCATTGCATAATTGCCGAACTTTCTGCGTGCGCTTGACATGGGCGCTGATGTTTTTTACAAATGATTGAGCTTCAATAGTGTCAACGCCCGATTGCTTGTAAGTGAGTTTGCCTGACATAGGTGAAAGTGGGTATCGCGTGGAGACTCGCGCATTATACCAACCCCTCCCTCAATTGGCAAGCCGTATTTACGACCATGACCCCTATTTGTTGGGCAAAAATAAGCCTGAACGCTTTTCAGCGGTCAGGCTCGCGATAGGGCTACAGGGACTCGAACCCCGAATAGCGGTGCCAGAAACCGATGTGTTGCCAATTACACCATAGCCCTGGAAACTGGGCGAAGTATAGGGTGGAGAGGATGAGATGTCAAGGGCTTTTTTGTCCGAAGAAACAAATTTCTACACGTGTTCCAAGAAAAAAGTGGTCTCAACACGCAGTTATCGGCAGGTGATGGAGCGTAACACGTTGATTATGGACGATGGACGATGGACGATGGTCGATGGAAGCAAAGCCGGGGAGACGGCATGGCGTAACTCCGGACGCTTTCTTCACAGCAACACTCCATGATTCTAACCACCACCAATGCTCAAGCATTGAGTAGATCGCGCCTTCGGCGCGCGAATTTCCTCCATGGTCTATGGTTTTACCTGCGTTTTGCCGGAGGTAAGAGCAGACCGTTTTTCCACTTTTTGACCGCATCGGAGATGTTTGTGGCGACGGAAGCGTGTTGAACGGCGAAGCGCGGGGTGAACCAGGGGAAGGCGCCGATGAGGTCGTGGATGACTTGGACTTCGCCGTCGCAGGTGGAGTGTCCGGCGCCTATGCCGATCGTGATGATGGGGGAGGCGGCGGTGATGCGCGCGGCGACTTCGGGACGGGTGCATTCGATGACCACGGAGAAGGCGCCGGCATCGGCGACTGCGGCGACATCCGCCAGGAGAGCTTGAGCTTCAGAGTCGGTTTTCCCTCGCATCCGGTAGCCGCCATCCTCCTTGATATGCTGAGGAAGGAGTCCTATGTGGGCTTGCACCGGAATGCCATCGCGTGTGATGGCACGGATGCGGTCTTGCACGGCGACTCCCCCTTCAAGTTTGACGGCCTCCGCCCCGGCGTCCACGAGGGCTCGAGCGGAGCGGACGGCTTGTTCCGGCGTGTCGTAGGTGTGGATAGGCATATCGACCACCAGCAGAGCGTGGGAGCACCCGCGAGCCACGGCGGCCGTGTGGTGCAGCATGTGCTCCAGCGTCACGGACGTGGTGTCCGGAAAGCCGAGTACCATCATCCCCAGCGAGTCTCCGACGAGCAGCATATCGATCCCCGCCTCGTCCAGGAGTCGGGCGGTGGGGTAGTCGTAGGCTGTCAGTTGGGAAACCGGGCGCACTCCTCTGCAGGCGGCGATGGCTTGAATTTTTTCCTCGGTAGACATGGCACGCATGGGATTCAGATGTTGAAGGGGCGCACTTGGGGTTTGTCGGGAAGTTGGGCGAGGAGCTGAGCCACGGATTCGGTCTGTCCGGGAAGGACGAGGGAAGGATCGATGTCGCAGAGGGGTTGGAGGACAAAACGCCGCAGGTGGGCCCTCGGGTGCGGGAGAATCAGAGAAGGGGAGTTGATGCGTCGTTCTCCGCAATAGAGTATATCGATGTCGCAGGTGCGCGCTTCACCCGGGGTCTTGCTGCGTTTGCGCCCCAGTTCGCTCTCAATGCGCAGACAATGAGTCATGATCTCCTCCGGCGGCATCGCGGTGAACACCTCGACGCACGCGTTGAGAAAGGGGGGGCTCCCGGGCGGACAGTCCACCGGCTCCGTTTCGTACACTTGGGAGAGACGCAGGTCGCCGAAGAGAGAGCAGAGCGAATCGCAAGCTCGCTCCAGAAAGTTCAGTCGATCCCCGCTGTTGGAACCGAGAGAGAATGCGACCCGCCGCGGCGCGTCCGCATCAGTCTGTGAAGCCGAGCACATCTTGCATGCTGTAAAGACCGGCGGGTTTTCCTTCCAACCAGAGAGCCGCTCTCACGGCTCCTCCGGCGAAAGTCATGCGTCCGGACGCTTTGTGGGCGAGCTCCACCCGTTCCCCATCCGTCGCGTAAATCACGGTGTGATCGCCGACCACATCTCCACCGCGCAGGGAATGCATCCCGACCTGACGCTGCGGACGGGCGCCCACGTTGCCCTGCCGACCGTGCATGACGTCCCGGTTGTAATCCATTCCCGTCTCCTCGCACACAATTTCAGCCAGGGAGCGGGCGGTGCCGCTGGGGGCGTCCAGCTTGTGGTGGTGGTGCATCTCTACAATTTCGACGTCATATCCCTGCAGGATGCGCGTGGCTCGTCGGGTGAGCCAGAAGAGTGTGTTGACGCCAACGGAGTAATTGGAGGAAAAAACGATGGGAATCTCTTGAGCGGCTTTCACGATGACGGCACGCTCTTCGTCCGAGTGCCCGGTGGTGCCGATGACGAGGGGTTTGTGCTGCTCCAGGGCGGTGGCGACGAGGTCCGGGGTGAAGCCGTGGAAGGAGAAATCGATAGCGATGTCAGCCTGAGCGAGCGCGGCTGAGATGTCCTGTCCCACATCGTGGGTGGCAGTGAGGGTTGTCCGGGCGCATTGCTCAACGGCCTGCTTGACGGCTTGTCCCATGCGTCCGGAGATACCGGTAACGAGGATGTTCATGGCTTGCGTGGATGAATGAGTGGATTTTTAGGAAAGGAGTCCGAATCGACGCAGGAGATCCGCCAGTACGGCGCGCTTCTCCTCGGCCAGAGGAGCCAACGGCAGCCTCAGCTCCCAGGATATGTCCCCGCGCAGCGCCAATGCCGCCTTGATGGGCACGGGATTGACGTCCAGACTCATCAGTCCCTTCATCAGCGGGTAGTACTTCTTCTGAAGCTCCGCCGTCCGTTTCCCGTCGCCACTGAGCGCCGCGTCCACCAGCTCTTTCATCTGCCTCGGCGCCACATTGGACGTCACGGATACAAGCCCCCTCGCACCGCTAGCTATGAAGGGCACGGTGAGACCGTCATCCCCGGACAGAATGCCAAAGTCATCCGGCACGGCCTGCACGAGCTGATTCACGCGATCGACGCTTCCCCCCGCCTCCTTGATAGCCACCACCGTCGGACAATCCGCCGCCAGCCGCGCCACCGTTCCCACGGCTATCTCAACGCCGCTTCTCCCGGGAATGTTGTACAGCAGAACGGGCAGATCCGAGCACTCCGCCACCGCCTTAAAATGCCGGTAAAGACCTTCCTGACTCGGCTTGTTGTAGTACGGGCAAACTTGCAGGGTCCCGTCCGCTCCCATCGCCGCCGCTTCTCGAGTCATGGAGATGGCCTCTGCCGTGGAGTTGGAGCCCGTCCCGGCTATCACCTGACAGCGTCCGGCCGCGTATTCAATAGCCAATCGGATGACTTCCGAATGCTCGCGGTGCGACAGGGTCGGCGACTCGCCCGTGGTGCCCACGGGTACAATGCCCGTCACTCCCGCCTCAATCTGCGCATCAATGAGTGCCCGGAAAGCCTTTTCATCAACCACTCCGTCGCGAAACGGCGTGATCAGCGCTGTGTAGAGTCCCTCGTATTTCATAGGCTCACCAACTATACTCCCGCCCACCCCGCTCTGTCAAGCCCGGGATCACGGCAAAAGCATTTGAGGGACCTCCGGCAAATTCGCTGAGACAGATACTGAAGGGATAAGATAAAAAATCGGCACTTCAGCCTTGCATTCTCT
>CANQYL010000029.1 GCA_947628035.1 uncultured Akkermansia sp.
GTAACATTAACTATCTATTCTTAAAAACTCGCCAAATCTTTTTCCTGCGCCTCCAGCGAAATTGACGGAGACCCGTTCCTTCTTCCAAAGCGCATCCATCTCTTGACTGTTCCATGAAAAACTCGCTCCTTAAGCGAAGGACAAACGGGGAAAATTTGTGGATCCTGACTCGTCACTACCGCACCTCATAAAAAGTTACAAAAATGTGCGTGATGTCATACGACCAGCCTGCCGATACGTGAGTCCTGCATCCGCACAAGATTCATTATCGGACATCTCTTACTCCACCTCCCCAACAGATAACTGACACACCATTCTTAACATCAGGCGATTTGTATCATCTCCATTTCTTACAACTCGGATGAGCCCTTCCCCACGCCCTTGCTTTTCCCTCATTCGTTATTTTCTTAAAAGCACGAGTCCGCCGTCCGTGTTGCGGATGGAACTCATCTTGGTAAGCAGGTCGCGTTTGACTTTGCGGCTTGAGTTGAGCATCACGTTATCTCTCATTTGGTGCACCTTTCCCTGCGCTTTACTAGGAAAAGTATCCCTGCTATGAGCAGCGTGCAAAATTGGAAGTATACTCCAAAGACATGGAAATCTATGTTAAAAAAGGGTAAGACTGCGACCGCAGCCATCCATACTGTGGCTAAGGTTATTGCTCTATTTCTCAGTAACGTCGATACCTTTTTAGTTAAGAAGCAGATTATACAGTACCAAAGCCCCCAATTCAAAGCTTGCAAATAAATAGGTGTCTTATCTGGTGGATTCTGTACTTCGATAAGCCATAATACGCTTAACCCATACAAACAAATAGTGTCATCGACAACTTGAGGCAAGACCTCCGACCAGTTAATCACAACAAAGAAAAGCATCCCTGCCATGAACAGTGTAAAAACTCCAAAGGAGGTATGGAAATCTATGTTAAAAAAGGGTAAGACTGCGACCACCGCCATCCATACTATGGCTAAGGTCATCGCTATATTTCTCAGTAACGTCGACATCTTTTTAGTTATATCCCATGTTGTTCCCCTAATTTGCCTCCTCTTAAGATAGAATAATCTGAAGGATAGTTTCTCGCTTCAAGCGGTACGTCTACTGAAATGGCATGATCATGCATATACTTTCTCAAGTATCTATGATATAGCATGATGTATCTCTCGTACAGTTCCATGTTGTCATACAGCGCCACATAAGGAACTGATTTGAGATTGGACGAGTGTTCCGACCCTTCCCCATTTCTTATTTTTTTGAGTGCCTTGAAGAGAAGAGGATCGTTCATTGCTAGGAGCAGAAAAGCATCTTTCCTCGCCAGTAATGCGGCCACGATAGGAGCTAAACCTTCTTCCGTTGTATCTAACCCGTAATGAAGGCGATCCAACCAGAAAATGAAATGAACTCTCAATATCTCCCCAGAATTGACCTTGCTGCTGAAAGACTCTCCCGGTTTTATCAAGGAATGATATTGAGCCGGGTCACAGCTGTTTCTCCAGTTTGCCCCTTTTTCTCCTAACGCCTCTTCGTAAAAAAGATTTGTGTAATTGCCCCCCTCAGCTTCATTTCTCTCACTGCCGTCTTTCTCATGCATGGACAAGTAAAGCGACCTATACTTCATCTCCCTGTACAGGTTGTACCTTCCCTGATCGTCCCCGCGTTGTTGAACGATTTTTCTCCATTCTCTCTGTTCTTTTACAATTGTCTGACGCAGTTTACTCCTTTCTCCGCCCCATTCCCAGTAACACACAGCATCTACTCCCGCCAAAACCACGACAAATATCGCCCATTGAAGGATGCGCCTTCTTCTCACAGCTGGTCTTACACTCTTCATAACCTGCATTCTCGTGTTGCTTTTTTTGAGTACGATGCAACCATCCCATCATTCCTTATATGGGTAAATCTCTTTGAATATGCGTTGAGGTGCTTCAACGATTGGCTTTCTGTTAAAACCCACGCTCTGATTCACGTTCGGGGGTGGTACAACTTTCCCATCACGAATCTTATTTCCCGCGTTGCCAATCTTCATGGAAAGACCGTTTTTAAGAGGCTCCCTTAAACTGTACTGTACATATTGAGCAACGGAACGGTCATCGGCATATTCGCCATCCTTGAGCATGGAAGAATATCTTTGCCTCCCCTTTCCTATGTCTATTTCTTGCCCATATTCCGTCTTGTTGGCATCTGCTGCAAACCACCTCATCCTCGACCAGTACCATTTAAATATCGCCAACGGTTTATAATCCTGCAATATATCCTTCTCCACCTCAATATCTCGATACCCCACAAAACGTACGACTGTGCCGGGTTCGTTCCCTCGCATGATACGGATTTCGCTGTCTTCCGTTCGAACCCTTTCCTTTGTCTTCCGGACAGAACACGGAATCGGCGGCACACTGTGGCACCTGCTGTTCTCGCAAAGAATATCGATCACCTTATATCTTTTTCTGACTTCCTGCGGCAGGTTTGCCAGTGTTTGTCTGTCCCCCTCCGTTTTTGCCGTACTCATTGCTTGTTCACTCCACTTCCATAGCTTTCCTTCCCCATCCAATTTGACCCACCCATCTATCGTCAGCTGGTAGAGTAACCAAATATTCTCCATGAGAAGGGATAACTCTAGATTATCTTCGGTGATTATTCTTGCAGGTTGGTTCGCCACGGACGGAGTCAGAAACAGTCGCTCCAACTTATCCATCCCTCCTCCTACATCACCTGCAATATCCCTTAATCCGGGTAGGAAAAATATCCTTCCCGGTTTTCCCTCATAACATCTCGCTGCTAATTTTCTCAAATCAAGTCCTTCCACAAACTCGTTGATATCTCTACTGTAATCCACTTCCCACGGCTTATTTTCCGGTGCCCTCTCCGTTATCTTCAAACTCCTATTCCCGAACCCATCACTGCCTAATATTGCCGTACCCTCCACTAAATCCCTCAATTGATAGCCCGCCAAATTCAGTATTTCCAAGGTATCTTTCCCAATCTCCCCCTCTGCTTTCCACATAAATACCGCTTTACTCAGTCGTGGAGGCGTATAATACGTGTCCAGCGTGTCGTACATGAGCCAAGACTTAAATGATGCGGCCTTATAATAATGCCCCGGCACTTCCCACGACGCCCGTTCGTATATTTCCTTGTACCATACCCTCTGGTACAGAAACTCTAAAACTCCCCAACACACAACAGCGATCATTCCCACCTCCACCATGGCTCTGTATACCCTCGCATATCGAACTCCTTTCCAATTCATGTAAAGGTTCCGCAATATTCGTGCCAGCATCGCCCAGCATGCCACTATCAGCACGAGTTTGATGATCATGTATAAATATGCCTCCATGTTTTTCCTTGCTTCTTGTTATGGTTCTTCTTAGCTTCCGATGCCTTCGCAGCAATTCCATTCCTTAGATACAACCTCCATTGGAGTAGATTTTGCTATTATGCGTTCCTCTTGATGGTGGCTTTGCTGGGGGATAGCTTTGGTTTCAGGTCGTTCTTCATTTTTTATATATTGAGCCTCAATTTCAACTTTTATTGTACCTTTTGTTTTGGGATAAGGAGATCCCGACACAGTATGTTTAGTTGACGTTATATTCAACTGTTCTGTCTCTTCCTTCGTCTCTTCTCCTGTAATCTGTATTGTTCTCTTCACTCTCACTTTTAAACGACCTCCTTCTAGTTTTGAAACGTCTCATTCATGGCGCCCCCACTGCGGAGCGTCTGCCGCGTGACTGGACGTCCAAGCTTGTCGTACGTGTAATTGCGCTGTACCACGAGTCCGCCGTCCGTGTTACGGATGGAACTCATCTTGGTGAGCAGGTCGCGGTTGGCTTTGTGGCTTAAGTTGAGCATCTCTATCTATCTTTCACCGGTCGCATTTGTCCCTGCAATTCGCAATCATTCCTTTCGCTAATCTTAGCCAATCCTCGGATCTATCTTTATCCAGCGATAAAAATCCACAACCCAGCTTGTAATACAAATGCATTGCTAACATTGCCTGGGGAATCCCCAATTTCGCACTTTTTAGAACATAAGGAAGGGCTTTCAGCTTTTCTTCTTCCGACCTTCGCTCGAATCCCTGCACCACATTATCTAATATGAGTTGATTATGGAGAAACCTGTTATATGCTTCCTCTCTGGCGCCGTTTCCTTCCTTTTTCTTTCCCGGAAAAATCGTACGAAAAAGCAAATAACCTTCGTCCACTGCAGCAACATCACTCAGGATAGTTTCATAAAAATGAACAACTTGTGCTATCCTGTCAGCAACATGTTCTTCTCGAGGTTCACAAGCCTCCTCACTTTTTATTTCCCCCTTAAGAAAAGACAGGTGTTGACTTTCCTCAAGCAGTTTCAGAGCAGTCTCATATTGCCCCTGTCGCAATAAAATCCGTATAGTGTCACCTATAATAGCATACAATATATAAGGTTTGCGCTCCTGTTCATGTCCAGCTTTAAAGGGATTAAAGAATCGTTGATCAAGATCAAGTGTGTTCCATTGAGTCTCTTTCCCATCCACATCCTTCCATACGATATCGATATCCATTGGATCTTTTCTTAATACTTCAAGACTCGCCTGATACAACTGCAAAACTTTCTTTTCGTCCTGTCTGCATCCCCAACCTTCTGAAAGAAGAGCCCCGGCTATGTATATTTCAGTCAGATCATAATTCCCGACTTCCTCCGGTGTGTACACTTCCTTTTCAAGAAGAGCTGAAATATTCTCTCCCTGTATAGATTTTGCTGCTTCAAAAGCACCTTCTACTTTAGCGAGGCCCAGGAAAACTTCCAGCGCACAACATGCAATAATTATTCTCATATAACTCAACATTTTTTATTACGTATGTCTTCCATGGCTTCAGTAAAAACACTTCACAGAGCATTTCCTATCTCCGATACAATCCGATTAAATAACTGTTTATCCATAACAGAAGTCAAGAGCAAGCCTCTCAGATCGATCATCAAGTTTTTGCATACTCGCTACCTTTAATTTTTTTCAAAATAGTTAAATCGGCCTTTTCCCATTCGACAACAACATCTACTAGCAGCTATTTCAAGATTTGCCTTATTGTACAATGTTCCAATAGAAGTTACAAGCATAACAGTCCGCAATTGGACAAAAAAAGAGTGCCCCGAAAGGGGGGCAGAGTACAAAAAATTATCATTTGGACAAAAATCGTGTACCATAATATCTGTATATTAAACACAGACAATGAACAAGAATGTAATATGTTTTACGAGCGATTAGTGTTTCGGGACACTAAATTATGCCCGAACGCTTTCGTTTTTCCGGTACACTCATTTTTTCCCGATTGCGCATCATATAGTCAAATTTGATTAAACTTGCGCGAGCGGAGGAAAGGTGCTAGAGTGGAGCGCGGAATGCAGGAGAGTGAACCGAGAGCGTGGGTTGAAGTCGATCCGGAAGCCGTAGCGTACAATATGCGTGTAGCACAACGCATTGTACCTGAATCGCAGGTGATGCCTGTGGTGAAGGCAAATGCGTACGGACATGGAATGAAGGCCATAGCGCATCGATTGGAACGGGAACACCCTGCTTTTTTCGGTGTGGCAAATGCGGATGAGGCTCGCGCTCTCGAAGAGGCAGGAATGATCACTCCTCCGTTCCTGCTCGGACCCGTTCCCCCGCAGGAGAGAGAAGAAGTGGTACAGAAGGGGTGGGGATGCACGGTATCCTCCATGGAGGAAGCGAGGCATCTGGCGAGTTTGGCCAAGATGGTTGAGCGGCAGGTACGAGTTCATCTGGCGCTTGACACAGGAATGGGGAGAGAAGGTTTCCAGCCGGAGGAGCTTGGAGAGATTCTTCCGCAACTGGTCAATCTTGACACCTTGGATGTGGATGGGGTCATGTCCCATTGTCCGGCAGCAGACGAAGAGGAAAAATTCACCCGTGAGCAGATTGTATTATTCGGGAGGTGCGTAGAGGAAATACGACAGTATGTGCGCCCGCGGTTCGTCCATATAAGCGCAAGCGCGGGACTGCTGGGCTACCAGGTTCCCATGGCAAATATGGTGCGTCCGGGACTCATGCTTTACGGGGTAGCGCCTGTCCCCTGCCCCGCTGCACAGGAGCTGAGAACCACCCTGCGAGTGCTGACGCGCGTCACACTCGTGCGGGACCTTCCCGCCGGTCACGGCGTCTCGTATGGTCGCACCTATATCACTCCTCGTCCCATGCGAGTGGCCACGCTCGGCATCGGCTACGCGGACGGCTGGAGGCGCCATCTCTCGGATAGCGGAGTAGCAGTTTTCCTGCACGGTACCCCTTGTCCCTTGGTAGGAAGAGTAACGATGGATCAGATCATGGTGGACGTGAGTGAAGCGGGAGACGTTATCGCCGGAGACGTGGCGGAACTCATCGGGCAGCACGTGACGGTGCAAGAGGTGGCGCAACGAGCAGGCACCATACCATGGGACATCTTCACCGGGCTGGGGCAGAGACTACCTCGCGTTTACCGCAGCTTTTCCAATTGACGGGGAGCGACGCTGCGCATTGCCTACTTGGAACGGGTAGGGCGTTTGGAGCGACTCTTGACTGAAGTCTCCTTCTTGTTTTTTTGCGCGAAGCAGCGGTTCAGTTTTTGCGCATCTATGCGGGGAGGCTCTTCTCCGCGCTCCAAGGCGCGAATAGCGCGCCTGTAGAAACTTAACTTCGCCCCGAGATATTCGAGGGAATTGTGCAGCTCCGTCAGCTGACTTTTCAATCGCTCGCGTGTAGAAAGCAAAATCTCCTTGCGCACACGCAGTGTATCTTCCCCTTCCTCCACCATGGCGAAGTAGCGTTTCATTTCCGGGAGAGTGAGGCCGGCTGTGCGCAAGCACCGTATCGTGTTCACCCGACTCAACTCCGTTTCACCGTAGCGACGGTTTCCTGCACCGTCGCGGGGCACGTAGGGAATCAATCCTTCCTGCTCGTAAAAACGCAGGGTGGGCACGCTAAAGCCGGAAGCTTTCGCAACCTGTGCGATCGTTTGTTGGGAATCCATACTTTCCTATTATATCCCTCAAGTCACTTGAGCGGAAGCGAAAAAAGCATCAGGGACACCGAAGCCTCTGGAGAGCCATTCAGCAAGTAAGAGCGTGTTTGGCGAGACCGGCGAGGGAAGTTTCGCGGTAGTTGGGATGGAGGTTGCGACCCGTCTCATACATAGTGGCTATGACGCTGTCGAGACTGACATAGTGAGAGCCATTACCGCGGAGGGCAAGGCGAGCAGCATTAACAGCTTTGACGGCGCCTATGGCATTGCGCTCAATGCAAGGGACTTGGACAAGTCCGCAAATAGGATCGCAGGTGAGGCCGAGATTGTGCTCCATAGCTATTTCCGCCGCATTTTCAACCTGGGCATTAGAGCCTCCCATGGCAGCGGCGAGCCCGCCGGCGGCCATGGAACAAGCCACACCTATTTCACCCTGACAACCCACCTCAGCTCCGGAGATGGAAGCATTGGCTCGGTAGAGGCTGCAGATAGCGGAAGCCGTGAGTAGCAATACTTCTGTCCCCATCGAAATAGAAAAAGCAGAATCCTTATGCCCGTACCTCTCAAAGTAGCGCAGCACAGCCGGCAGCACACCTGCAGAACCCATCGTAGGTGCAGTCACCACGCGACCGCCTGCCGCATTTTCCTCGGCCACAGCGAATGCCCAAAGATTAATCCAGTCAATGATCGTAAGAGCATCCGTTTCATTGCGTCGGAAGCGTTCCACAAGGCGTGCATCAATCTGCGGGGCGCGCCGAGGCATATGAAGCACGCCGGGAAGTGTTCCCCGAGCGCGGCTTCCACGGTCAATCGCATCGTTCATGACGGAGACGATGAGCTTGATACGCGCAGCAAGCTCCGGAGCCGAACGCAGGGAGGTTTCGTTTCGACGCACGAGTTGGGCGATCGTGAGATGCTCTTTTTCGCAGAGTTCTATAAGCTCGCGGCAAGAGCTAAAATGAAAAGGCACCTCAGGACTCGACACACGGTCCTGTTTTTCAGGGGATTTGCCGTTCATGCGAATCTCCCCGCCACCTACGGAGAAAAACTCCGCTGTGGCAAGGGTCTCTCCTCGCTCATCCAGAGCCGTAAAGCGCATGCCGTTCGGGTGCTCCGCGAGACTCTCTCTTTTGTGTAATCGCACATCATCCGTCGCAGAAAAGGGGATTTGTTGCTCACCCCCGAGCAGAAGAGTTTCGCCGATCTCGCGTGGCCCGTCCATGGTCTCTGCATCCAACCCCATGAGACCATAGGCAATGGCCGCCGGAGTTCCGTGCCCGTCCCCGGTAAGCGCAAGGGATCCGTACAAATCGACCCGCATCCGTCGCACCGACGGGAATGAACCTTCCTCACGCAGGAGTCGGACAAAACGAGCCGCCGCCCTCATCGGTCCCATCGTGTGCGAACTGGACGGACCGATGCCGATGGAAAAGACCTCAAAGAAGCCGGTGTACATCTCTCGGAGAAGCACGGGGAGCCTACGGGGCCATCAGCTGATGACGCCGAGTTCCTTGCCGGCTTTGGCGAATGCGGCAATGGCTCGGTCAAGCTGCTCCTCGGAGTGAGCCGCGGAAAGCTGAGTACGAATGCGAGCTTGATCCTTGGGAACGACCGGGTAGAAGAACCCCATGGCGTACACACCCAACTCAAGCAGACGGTTGCTCATACGCTGAGAGAGAGCGGCATCACCTATCATCACCGGAACGATTGCGTGACCTGCCCCGGCGAGGGTAAAGCCACACTGCTCCATCCCCTTGCGGAAATAAGCGGCGTTGTGCTGCACTTTTTCCGTGAGTTCCGTGGATGCCTCCAGAATGTCCAAAGCCTTGAGCGTTGTAGCAGCGATAGCAGGCATCACGCTGTTGGAGAAGAGGTACGGACGAGCTTTCTGGCGCAGCACATCGACAATCTCCTTCGGAGCGGAAACAAAGCCGCCGGAGGCTCCTCCGAGAGCCTTGCCGAAGGTGCCAGTGATGATATCCGTCTTACCGAACAATCCGCAGTGCTCATGAGTGCCACGACCACGCTTGCCCAGCACACCTGTCGCATGAGACTCGTCAAAGTGCACCAAAGCGCCATACTTCTCCGCTAACTCGTGGATCTTGTCCAGCCGGGCGATGATGCCATCCATGGAAAACACGCCGTCCGTAGAGATCATGATGGTGCGGGCCCCGGCCGCTTTGGCTTCCTTGAGTTTTGCCTCCAAATCTGCCATGTCGTTGTTGGCGTAGCGGTAGCGAGCAGCCTTGCAAAGCCTCACTCCATCAATAATAGAAGCGTGGTTCAATGAATCCGAGATGATCGCATCTTCCTTGTCCAACAAGGCGCCGAAAAGACCTCCGTTGGCATCGAAACACGAACCGAACAGGATGCTGGCCTCCGTCCCGAGGAACGCACTCAATCTCTCCTCCAATTCTCGGTGTAAGGTCTGAGTACCACAGATGAAGCGCACCGAAGCCATACCAAATCCCCAACGATCAATCGCCTCACGTGCCGCCTTCTCCAACTCCGGGTTGTTGGCGAGTCCCAAGTAATTATTGGCGCACATATTGATCACCTTGCTGCCATCTTCCAGCCCTACCTCAGAAAACTGAGGGGTGTTGATGTAGCGTTCTTCCTTGTAGAGACCGGCGGATTTCAACTGGGTGAGATCTGCCACAATGCGGTTCTTAAAATCTGAGTTGTACATGGCTCTTATGCAGCTGTTCGCTCTGTCCCGGCATTGTAAGTCCGCCTTTCCCTCCTGTCAAGTGCGAAGAAATTATAATGCAAGCAGTTTTAATGACGACAAGCACACCGGAAAGAAGTCCGGCGAGGGAAAAAGCTCTAATTGATTGATATCGTTCGTTCTTTGCTTCTAAAAACTATGACAACAAACAGTCTCCTCCTAATCGTTTCCACGAACTTTCCTCCGTCTCCGGCATACGTTTACGATTGATAGAATCAACACAACGTGCACAAAATCAATGAATCATAATATGCGAACCGTAGTTCATCAATGACAGATGCATCTGCGAATGCGTTTGTCTTGGGATTTTAGGCTTGAAATTTGGAACCGTAGGGAGTTTAATTGGATGCGCCCGCGCGGGCGCGGGAGAACGCGAGTCGCAGGAGAGATCATGAAGACGACGAAGACGATAGATATGCCGGTGGCGACGGAAGCCGGATTGGATTATCTGAGAGATGATGCGGATATGCCGCACGAGCTCATGACGATCAACATGGGGCCTTCACATCCGGCGACGCACGGGGTGCTGCGGCTCAAGCTCGTTGTGGATGGGGAAGAGATCGTGTCCTGCGACCCGGTAATAGGGTATCTGCACCGGGGAATGGAAAAAATAGCGGAGAACTGCCACTATAACCAGTTCGTAGCCTACACGGATCGCTTTGACTATTTGGCGCCGATGAGCAACAACATCGCTTACGCCTGTGCCGTGGAGAAGCTGCTGGGCTGGGAGCTGCCTGAGAGAGGGCAAGCCATCCGGGTTCTCTGTGCGGAGCTTTCGCGTATCTCGTCGTACTTTTTGGGGCTGGGGGTGTATGCGATGGACACCGGGGCGATGACCGCCTTCCTGTATTGTTACGAAGAAAAGGAGAAGGTGCACAACTTCTACGAGAAAATATGCGGCGCGCGCTTTACCTCAAGCTACACACGCATCGGCGGCATGACGCGTGACCTGCCCAAAGGTTTTGAAAAGGAGGTCCTGGCTTTCTGCGATTCGGCGGAAAAAACAGTGGATGAACTGAAGCGCCTGCTGCTGCACAACAAGGTGTTTATCGACCGGCTCGTAGGGGTGGGTGTTATCACTCGGGAAATGGCCTTGCAGAACGGCATGACCGGACCCAATTTGCGCGCCAGCGGCGTGAAGCGCGATTTGCGCAAGACCAACCCTTACCTCGGTTACGAAAAGTACGAGTTTGATGTGCCGGTAGCACAAGAGGGCGACTGCTACGCCCGCTTCCAGCTGCGTCTGGAAGAAATCCTGCAATCGGTCCGCATCATCCGCCAAGTATGCGATTCGATGCCGAGCGGTCCCATTTGCGTTCAGAACCAGTGGGGGGTACTCCCCAGAAAGGAAGATGCTCTGCAGGGGATGGAGGAGCTCATCCGGCAGTTCATGGTGAGCACACAGTGCGTCAATGCCCCGGCAGGTCAAGTTTTCTTTGCCGCCGAGAACCCGAAGGGAGAACTTGGCTTCTTCCTGGACTCAGTGGGTGGCGGACTGCCGAACCGCCTCAAGATGCGCAGTCCTTCTTTCTGCACACTCTCCATCCTGCCGGAGTTGTTGCCGGGCCACCTCATCAGCGATATCGGTGCCATCCTCGGCTCCTTTGACTTCGTGCAAGGAGAATGCGACCGATGAACAACCGAAGCTACAAACTACTTACCTGAAGAAACACATGACAGAGTCAACAGATGCCATCAGCGCCCTCACGGTTGAGCATCCCTCCCCGGGGAAAAAATACTACCCTCCGTTCCAACCGACGGCAGCTCTGGAAAAAGAGGCGAAGGAGTATGTGTCTATGTATCCGGAAGGCAAAGAACTATCCGCCGTGCTGCCCATCATCCACATGATTCAAGGTAAGTTTGGCTACATCTGCCCGGAGAGCATGAGCTGGATAGCCCAACAGTGCAAGTGTACGGAAATCCACGTGGCCGGCATTGTTTCCTTCTACCCCGGCATCCGTACTCGCTGTCCCGGCAAGTGGCACATTCGCGTCTGCCACACCATCGCCTGCGCCTTGTCCGGCGGCGAGGAATTGATCGGCTACATCTGTGAGAAACTGGGGATTGATCCGAAGGAACTCAGTGGCGACGAACCCATGGGGATAAGTCCGGATGGCTTGTGGAGCATCGAGCCTGTGGAATGCCTGGCCAACTGCGGATTCGGTCCCAACCTCATGGTCAACGACACCCTCTACTCGCAGATGGATAAGGAAAAGGTGGACAAACTACTGGCCGAGTACGCCGAAAAAGCATGACGACAGAAAGGAGGAACACACGATGAGTGATATCATATACAAACCCGGTCACGAACCCCACCCACGCGAAACCCGCCGAATCTTCCGCAACATCGACCGCGTCGGCTACACGCCCTCCATCGACTCTTTCATTAAGGACGGAGGCTACGAAACCCTCAAAAAAGTCATCAAGACCGAACCGGCCTCCATCATCGACGAGGTGAAGAAAAGCGGGCTGCGCGGACGCGGCGGCGCCGGCTTCCCCACGGGAGTGAAGTGGACGTTTATCCCCAAGGGCAACACCAAGCCCGTCTATCTCATCTGCAACTGCGATGAATCCGAACCCGGCACCTTCAAGGATCGCTTCATCGTCCACCAAGACCCTCATCAGCTGCTGGAAGGAATGATCATAGCCTGCTACGCTGTACAGGCTCATTACGCCATCATCTATATGCGCGAGGAGTTTCCGGAAGCAGCAAAGATCATGCGAACCGCGCTGAAGGAGGCGGAACAACATCATTTCCTCGGTAAAAATATCCTCGGCAGCGGCTATGACCTCCGAATCATTCTCCACCGCGGAGCCGGTGCTTACATCTGCGGCGAGGAAACCGGCCTCATCAACTCCATTGAAGGTGTGCGCCCCTACCCCCGCATCAAACCTCCCTTTTTCCCGGCAGCCATCGGTCTCTACGGTTGCCCCACCATCGTCAACAACGTGGAATCCCTTTGCCAGGTTCGCCAAGTGCTCATGCGCGGAGGAGAAGCCTATGCAACGGACGGTGCACAGCGCAGCCCCGGCACTCGCATCATAGGCGTATCCGGCGATGTCAAGCGTCCGGGCTACTACGAAATCATCTCCGGCTCTATCACGTACGGCGAGCTCCTCTACGACCTCTGCGGAGGACCTCGAGAAGGTCGCACGTTCAAGGCCATTATCCCCGGAGGAGCCAGCGCGAAGGTCATGAGCTGCACCGAGGTACTCAAGGGGCGTAACCCCGACGGAAGTGTGCGAAAAATGAGTATTTTTGACGTCCCGATGGATTTGGACAGCATCGCACAGCATGGCTCCATGAGCGGATCCGGCGGTGTCATCGTGATGGACGATTCGCGCAGTATGCCGGAGATGCTGCGTAACCTCAACCGCTTCTTTGCGTGGGAATCCTGCGGACAGTGCACGCCGTGTCGCGAGGGCAATCCTTGGATGCTCAAGCTGAGCGAGCGCATCTGTGCCGGGAAGGCGGCGCCGGAGGACGTTGACCTGCTCAAAAGCGTAGCAGATAACATCTGCGGGCGCACCGTGTGTGCTTTCGGTGAGGCGTGCTCCTGGCCGGTGCAGGCATTCACGACAAAGTTCCGTGAGGAATTCCTGGCGAAAACCCAACCCATCAACGCCCTTAAGCCTCACAATCCGGAAACAGCCGAGGCTCGCAAGTTCCTCTCCCGAGAAGATTAACTCTTTCCTCCCTACCCAGCATGAGTTCACAACAGGAACAACTACCCAAGGACGCCGCCGCAGCAGAAGGCAAGGTGAACGTGCAGATCAATGGCAAGTGGTACCGCTTCCCCAAGGGCACCCGTATTGCGGATGCCTGCAACAGTGTGGGAATTCACGTGCCCTGCTTCTGCTACCATCCCAAATTGAGCGTAGCAGGCTCTTGCCGCATGTGTCTTGTGGAGCAAGGTATGCCCCCCCGTCTCGCTCCGGGTGCCACCCCGACATACAATGACGATGGATACCAGACCATCCAGTGGATGCCGCGCGCTGTCGTTGCCTGCGCCAACACCGTGGCTGAAAACATGGGCATACGCACCGATGGAACTGTCTGCTGCGAGGCCAGACGCGCCGTCCTGGAGTTTCTGCTCACCAATCATCCTCTCGACTGTCCCATCTGCGACCAGGCCGGCGAATGCAAACTGCAGGAGTACACGGCAGATTACGGTCAACCCAGTCATCGTTTCACCGAGGCCAAAATCAAAAAAGGCAAAAATATCTCCATCGGTCCGAGAGTGAACCTGGATCAGGAACGTTGCGTTCTCTGTCGCCGCTGCGTGCGCTTCATGAAGGAGATTGTGGGAGAGGAAATTCTCGGTGTTGTGGGACGCGGCGGACACAATGCTATTGCGTGCTTCCCCGGCAAAACCCTCGACAGCAACTACTCGATGAACGTGGTGGATATCTGTCCCGTGGGCGCTATGACGAGCAAGGACTTCCGCTTCAAGATGCGCGTCTGGTTCCTCAAGAGTACCCCCACCATCGACACCAACTGCGGCACCGGTACCAATATATTCATCTGGTCCCGCGAACAACAAATCTACCGCATCACCCCACGGCAGAATGATGCCGTCAACAGCTGCTGGATGCCGGATAATCACCGTCTCAATTACAAATACATCAACTCGGAGAAACGCATCCTCACTCCGCTCGTAAAGACGGATGTCGGCGCTCCCCAACGCCCCGGCGCATGGGAACCGACCCTCAGTGCTGTGTCCGAGCAGCTGCGCCGCTGTAACCCCAAGCAGACGGCCATCATCGTTTCTGCTCGTCTCACCAACGAGGAGCTCTACCTCGCCGGTAACCTTGCACAACTCCTCGGCATTTCCCAGCTTGATATCGTACCGCGTTCCGGCGAGCCAGACGGTATGCTCATCTGCGTGGATCGGAATCCTAACACCACCGGCGCTAAACTCATCCTCGACAAGGACGGGCGCACTCTGGATGATATCCGTCTCGGCATCAAAAACGGTAAAATTCGTCATCTCATCGTCATCGGCGAGGACGTCACAGCTGAAGCCGCCATCCCGAAAAGTCACCTTTCCAAGCTTGATTACTTGCTCGTCATCGATCACTCGGAGACCGCGACGACTCGTGCTGCTGATGTCGTGTTGCCGGGTGTTACCTTCGCGGAGAAATACGGCACCATGGTGAACATCACCGGTCGCCTCCAGCGACTCAACAAGGCTATCGAACCCCTCGGAGCATCGCGAGCCGACTGGGATATTCTGCGTTCTTTGTTGCAAGGAAGCGGAGGAGATATGTCCCTCCTTACGGCGCGCGCCCAGAGTCCCATGGAAATCTTGGACGAAATCGCGGCTCAGTTCCCTGCGTTCAAGGGAGTGTCCTGGGCGGCTGTCGGCAACTCCGGCATCCCGATCACAGAAACGGGTGAAACAATCCCGCTCATCGAACGCGAACAAACTAAACAATAAAAACCCTTTCCCCAACGTATCGACATGGAAAATCTCCTCAAATGGTGTACCGACGTCCTGAGTAACCCGACTTGGTTTTACCTGCTCACAACCATTGCCAAGCTCGTGGTTGTGTTCGCGGTCATCTTGGCGTTCGTTGTGCTCTCGGTCTGGATTGAACGCCGCGTAGCCGGGTGGATACAAGATCGTCCCGGACCAAACCGCGCCGGATTGCCTCTCTTCCTCCTGCAGAGGTTCGGAAGTAAAGAGGAGCAACCCCTCAAGAATCTCCTCAGATTCCTGGGTTGCCCTCCGGATGGCGTCATCGCACGTCTTTGTCGCTGGTTGCGCTTTGATCGTGAAATCCCCACTTTCGGACTGGTGCAGCCCTGTCTGGATGGAGGCAAGCTCTTCCTCAAGCAAGAGATCACCCCTTCCTACGTGCGCAAATTCTACTTCATCCTCGCTCCCATGCTCGTGCTCGGACCTCCTTTGGTCTCCGCAGCTGTCATCCCATTTGCTTCGTGGGTGCAGACCCCCTTCGGCGAGATCAATATGTGCATCGCCAACCTCAATATAGGACCGCTCTGGATCTTTGCCGTCTCCGGTCTCTCTGTGTATGGTCTCACGCTTGCCGGTTGGTCCTCCAACTCCAAATATCCCTTCCTCGGGGGGCTTCGCGCCACGGCCCAACTCATTTCCTACGAGGTTGCCATGGGGCTTTCCGTCATTCCTCTGCTCATGGTGTTCGGCACACTCAACCTGCAGGAAATTGTGCACAGCCAGGCAGAGAGCGGCTGGACTCTGCTGCCTCTCTGGGGACAAGGTCTTTCCCTGCAACGCTGGCTCCTCTGCATCCCGATGTTCATCAGCTTCATCATGTTTGCCACTTGCATCTTTGCAGAGGCAAACCGTACACCCTTTGACATGGCTGAGTGCGAGACGGATCTCGTCGGAGGCTATCACACAGAATATTCTTCCATGAAGTTTGCCTCCTTCTTCATGGGAGAGTACGCCGCCATGGTTATCGGATCCGCTCTCGTTGTTACCCTTTTCCTCGGAGGTTGGTCGATAGGCTTTGGGGCAGACGCCGCGTTGGCAAGTTGCAGCGAGTGGCTCGCCGTAGCCTGTCAATTTGTGACCTTTCTTATCAAGCTGCTCGCTTTCATCTTCTTCTTTGTGTGGGTACGCTGGACGCTTCCGCGTTTCCGCTGGGACCAAGTGATGAAGCTCTGCTGGCTCGTCTTCGTCGAGCTGGCTGTGCTCAACATTGTTCTCACCGCCGTCATCATCTATTTCATCCACTAACCTCTCTTTCCTCCATGGCCTACATTCCAGTCAAACGTCCCAAGTTCAGCATCCTGGATCGCATCTACGTGGTGGAGCTCGTGAGAGGGCTTGGCATCACCCTCAAGCATCTCGTCCTTTCCCTCCTCGGCAAGAGCCGCTCCAAAAAAGACTTCAACGGCGCCGGCATCGGAGCCTGTATGCCGTTCCCGGAGCAACGGTGGGATGACCACCTCCCCTCCTACTACCGTGGGGCGCCCGCACTCGTGCGCGGGGAAGACGGCAGAGAACGCTGCGTTTCGTGTCAGCTCTGTGAATTCATCTGTCCGGCACGCGCCATCCGTGTCGTGCCCGGAAGTGTTGCGCCTGGGTCCTCTTGCTCCAAGCAAGAAAAAGCCCCGGCCGAGTTCGAAATTGATATGCTTCGCTGCATTTACTGCGGTATGTGTCAGGAAGTCTGTCCGGAACAAGCTATCTTCCTGAGTCAGCAATACCTCATCACCCCCACTGACCGAAAACAGGCCGTCCGCAACAAGGAACAGCTCTACCGCCTCGGAGGCATCCGCAAGGGTCTCATCCATAAATGGAACCAATTTAAATAAACCTCTCACCCCATCATGAATCCGGCTATTTCCTCCCTTCTCTTCTACATTTTCGCCCTGGCTGCTCTCGTGAGCGCCATCGGAGTTGTCTCCCTGCGTAACCCGGTCTCTTCCGCCCTCAGTCTGGCCCTCTGTTTCGGTTTTGTTGCGGCCATTTTCTTCAATATGGGGGCAACCTTCCTGGGCATCACACAGATCATCGTTTACGCCGGCGCCATCCTCGTGCTCTTCCTCTTCATCATCATGATGCTCGACGTGAAAAATGAAGAGCACGCCACCGGCAACCTCGGCTACGCCGTCGTCGGCGTCATTGTGGCGGGTATGCTCGCCGGCATGATCAGCAGCGCCTCCCTCCAACTCCCCGGGGCCACAGACGGACGCTGCCCGTGGCACGCCTTCACAGATGCCTTTTGCGAGCAGTTGTCCGTTGATTCCTGCAGCAAAGGAAACCCCGTTCCACAGGGAGACATCCAAGCCCCTGCACCTTATGGCGGCTCTCTTCCTGCTCTCAATCCTGAGGAACAAGGTTCAGATGCAAAATTGCTCGGCGAGAACCTCTTTTCCTATTACAACCTCACATTTGTCATCCTCGGCTTCGCCCTGTTAGCCGGCTGTGTTGGCGCCGTTTCGATCGGTCGTCGTTTACGCCGTGATTAATGCAAACTCCCACTTCCCCTTCGCCATGACTCCTCTATCCCATTACCTCATCTTCTCCGGCATCCTCTTTGCCATCGGTCTCTCAGGCGCCATGATCCGGCGCAACATCTTAGTGGTGCTCATGAGTTTGGAGCTTATGCTCACTGCCGCCAACGTCGCTCTTGCCGGGTTCTCCCGCGCACAGGGGTTGGAGGGAGTACCTGTCTATGACGCGCAGGTGCTCGCCCTCTTCATCATGGCCATAGCCGCTGCTGAGGTGGCAGTCGGACTCGCACTCATCGTCGCCATGTTCCGCGCTCGCCGTGGAGTGGAAAGCACTTCTCTGAACACCTTGAAAGATTAATCACCATGCTTCACAATCTCCCTTGGCTCTTTCTCTTGTTACCGCTGGTTGCGGCGGCTCTCGACTGGCTCGTTCTCTTCCGCTGCCCTCGCGTGGCAGCCGGGGTCTCTATCCTCTCTGTAGCTTCCACCCTTGCGCTCTGTATCGCCTACCTCTCCGGTCTTCAAACCGGACAGGCCGAAGTGTACGCTTGGCTTCCCGTTGAAGGCTGGCAAATCAATCTGGGGCTGCTCATGGATGCTCTCGCCGTAAAGATGATGCTCGTGGTCACCGGCATCGGCTTCCTGGTGCATATCTTCTCGCTCGGGTACATGAAGGGTGATCCGTCCAATCTGAGTCGCTATTTTGCAGGACTGAGCATCTTCATGTTTAGCATGAGCACCATTGTGCTGGCCGACAGTTTGATCATGACCTTCATCGGTTGGGAAATGGTCGGGTTCTCCTCGTACGTGCTCATCGGTCACTGGTACGACAAAGCAAGCGCCGCCGATGCCGCCAAAAAAGCATTCATCACCAACCGTGTCGGAGACTTTGGCTTCCTCATCGGGATCTTGCTCTCACTGGGTATTTTTGGCTCGCTGAGCTTTGATGCCATGCCCGGTCATCTCAATTCCGCTGCCGATGGGGCTCTCCTCACCACCATGATTCTCTGCCTCTTCTGCGGAGCCGTCGGCAAATCCGCCCAGTTCCCGCTGCATGTGTGGCTGCCGGATGCCATGGAGGGTCCCACCCCCGTTTCCGCCCTCATTCATGCCGCCACGATGGTGGCAGCCGGTGTCTATATGCTGGTACGCTTGCAGGTAAGCATGGGGACAGATGCATTCACGGAGTTGGCCTGCGCCGTGATAGCCGCCGTCGGTGCACTGACAGCTCTCCTTTCTGCACTCATGGCCGTTCAGCAAGATGACATCAAGCGAGTGCTTGCCTACTCGACTCTCTCCCAGCTGGGTTACATGGTCATGGCCGCCGGGATGCTCGCCGGAGAGGCCGCTATGTTCCACCTCTACACGCACGCTTGGTTTAAGGCTCTCCTCTTCCTCGCCGCCGGCGCCATCATCGTCTGCTGCCATCATGAGCAGGACATCTGGAAATTGGGCGGTCTGCGCAAAAAAATGCCCCTCACTTCCCTCTGCTTCCTCATGGGGACCTGCGCCCTCATCGCCGTTCCGGGCTTCTCCGGCTTCTTCTCCAAGGAAGCCATCCTCGACGCCGCCTGGCAAACGAACATGCCCCTCTTTATCACGGGAGTCGTGGTAGCAGCCCTTACCACCTTCTACATGGCTCGTCTCTGTCTCGTCGCCTTCTGCGGCTCCGCCAGAAGCGAAGGAGCCGACCATGCTCGGGAAGCGGGCGCCTCCATGCTGATTCCCCTGCTGATTTTGGCTGTGCTCGCCATCGTCTCCGGCTACGGATTCCTGGCAGACGCACTGGTTCCTTTCGCCGGGTTCCACGCGGAGGGGGTTGAGATCGGAGTTCCCTTCTTTGCGGGTCTCCTCGCTCTCGTGTTAGGAGCATGGTTGGCCTGGCTTACCTACGGGAGAGAGACCACCAAGGATCCTTTGGAAAATTACTCTTTCGCCCGCTGCTTGCGCAAACGTCTCTACATTGATGCCTTCTACGACAGTGTGCTGGTGGATGGTCTTCAAAAGTGGGCTTCCTACATCATCACCTGTGTGGATGACGGTATCATCCGCCGTATCATAGGTCAAGGCCTCGGTCTCCTCACCGCCTGGATTGGCAAGCTGCTCGGCAAACTGCAGGGAGGTTCATTGAGAGCCTATGCGGTCGTTGCCGGGGTGGGGGTACTCGTGGTTATCTTCCTGCTCGCTTTTATCATCAAGTTCTAACCTGACTCACAACCATGCTCATCTGGCTTATCCTCATCCCCCTTCTCGCGAGCGCCTGCATCGGCTTCCTCCGTACTCCGGGTCGTGCCACAGCCCTCGTCAGTGCCTTCCTCACCCTCGTCCTAGGTGTCTCTGCCATCCTCATGTTCATGTACGGTGATGGGATGGACGGCTACAGTGAGATATGCGGTCTGCGCTCTCAATTCACGTTGTCACTCCCGCTCAGCAGGATCATGCTCCTGCTCACGGTGGTGGTCACCTTTGCCGCTATCCTCGGGATGCGTGCCCCCTCCCCTCAAGCTGAGCGCAGTTGGAGTATCTCTGCCCTTCTTCTCTCCGCCGGCGCCACCGGAGCCTTCCTCTCCGATCACATCATCTCCTTCTACGCCTTTCATGAGCTGGCTCTCATCCCCACCTTCGTCATGATCGGTTTCTACGGTCGTGGAGAACGCCGAACCATTGCCTGGCGTGCCACTATCTACCTCGGTCTCGCCTCCATGGTTCTCCTCGCCGGACTCGTTCTTCTCTGCATAGGACTGCACTGCTGGTACTTCAGCAGCATTCAGATTATGCTGGCCACGGCGCAGATATCCCTCTCCGCTCCCCTTGTATCGGGTCTCCTGCTGGTTGGCTTCGGCACGCTTGTTTCCCTCTTCCCGTTCCACTCCTGGGCAGCTCCGGCCTACGCCAGTGCGCCCACTCCCATCGCCATGCTTCATGCCGGCGTGCTCAAGAAGTTTGGTCTCTACGGTCTTTTCACCATCGCATGGGCCTTCGGACCGTACTGCATGGCTCTCTTCGGCAGCTGGGTGAATGTTCTCCTCGTTCTTCTGCTGGGCAACATCCTCTGGGTAGGGTACGTTACCATCGCCCAGTCCCGCTTGGACAACATGCTTGGCAACTCATCCGTCATGCACATGGGTTACATCTTCCTTGCTTTCGCAGCCTATGTGGTCTCCGGTGCCTCAAATGCCCTCGCTCTCCAAGGAGCGGCAATCCTCATGCTCGCCCATGGTCTGAGCATCTCCATGCTCTTCCTCCTCAACGGACAAATCGAAGCACAAACTCGCACTTTGGAGCTCAGCGCTATGGGCGGCCTCGCCCGCAAGCTCCCCCTGCTTGGCTTCCTCTTTGGCTTGGCAGGTATGGCTTCTATCGGTCTGCCCCTGCTTGCTAATTTTGCCGGTGAGTTCACCATATTCCTCTCCTGCTTTGCTGGATGGACTCCTCAGACAACTGCCGTGACGGACGCGTGCTGCAGCTCATGGGGTCTCGGACCTGTGCAGATCACGGTCATCATCGCGCTGTGGGGACTCGTCATCAGCGCCGTCTATATGCTGCGCGCTATTCGTCGCATCTTTGAGGCTGACCCCTCCCCGGCAACAGAGCGCGCTACCCGTCTTTCTTGCAGCGATATCCTCTCCGCCTCCCTGCTGGGAGCTCTCCTCCTGCTCTTCGGCATAGCTCCCTTCCTTCTCGTCTGATTACCCCTCACCTCTTCTATTCATGAGCACGACACACCTCATCTCCGCCCCGTATTCATGGGGGCAATTCACGCCGGTCTTTATCTTGGTGGGACTGGCTCTCGTTCTCCTCTTGGCGGACGTGATTTTTCCACGGGTTTCCAAGAAGGTCTATCCGTTGCTCGGAGCCGTCGGCGTGTTACTCGTCTCCTGCGGCATGACCTTTGCGGAAGGGTCTCATTCGTACGGCATCTTGGCGTGCTTGGCAACAGTGGTTTGCCTGCTCATGGCCTATGACTACCGCTCGGTGGTGTACGCCTCGGTGGGCGGTGGCGCGCAAGAAGATGGAGCGGCGGAGTTCACGGTGCTTCCAATCTTGGCATGTGCCGGCATCGTCGCCCTCACTCAGGCTCGTGACCTCGTCATGCTTTTCGTGAGTCTGGAAATCATCACGCTCTGCTCCTACGCGATGGCGGGCTACTTCCGCCGCAATCAAGGCTCCATTGAAGCCGGCGTAAAGTATCTCATCCTCGGCGCTGTAAGCACCGGTTTCCTCGTCATGGGAGCCGCTTGGTTCTTCGGCACCACCGGCTCCTTTATTCTCAGCCCTCGATTTGAGATGGCAGCCCTCTCCAACCCCTACCTCTGCACCGGCTTCCTCCTCGCCCTCGCCTTCATCTTCATGGGCGTCTTTTTTAAGATCGGAGCTGCCCCCATGCACACGTGGATTCCGGATGTTTACCAGGGAGCGCCCACTCCCATCTCCGCCTTTTTGGCGGTAGCCTCAAAGGTAGGCGGTTTTGTGGCACTGGTGTTGGTCTCTCTGCCCTTGGTGCAGGTGCACGCTGTATCCGGCGGCATGCTTCGTCCGGTCATGCAAACCCTGACCGTTGTGGCGGCAGCCACCTTGCTCATCGGCAACTTGGCTGCTATTCCCCAGCAAAACATGAAACGCTTGCTGGGATACTCCTCCATCGGACACGCCGGTTTCATCCTCGTGCTGGCAACCGGGCTTCGCTCCAGCATGACCCCGGATATCTTCTTCTATTTGGTGGCGTACGCAATTGCCACCCTCGCCCTCTTTTATGCCGTGTCGCAGTTACGAATCTCCCGAGGACATGAAGAAATCTCCGTCTTCCGCGGACTCGGACGCACTCATCCCCGCACGTCGTTCCTCATCTCGGTGTGCCTGGCGTCGCTGGCGGGTGTCCCTCTCACGGCCGGATTCCTCGCCAAGTTGCTTTCCTTCCGTTCCGTGGTAATCACGATGAACGGAGGAGGAGACCGGTTAAGCCTCTGGTTGCTCGTGGTGATGGTGATTTGTGCTGCCGCCGGTTTTTATTATTACTTCAAGGTTTTGCGAGCCATGTATTGGGAAACTCCCGATGAAAATGAGTCGCCTGTTTCATTCTCGCCGATCTGCACAGGAGTGCTCACCGCCGCTGCTCTTGTCATCATCCTTCTCGGAACCGTTCCTTTGGTGATCAATATCTTCCCGGTTCTTTTCTGAAGTTGAGCTAAGGAGATCATTTGATGCGCAGGATCTTCTTCCATCTGCTTTTCGCCCCCTTCCTCCTCCTAGCGGAAATGGTGGGAGCTTGGCAACCCATTCACGAAAACGCCGCCGAACCCGCCCGAGAATTCCGTGCTGCCTGGGTCGCCACCGTCTTCAACCTCGATTGGCCTTCCTCCTCCGGTCTTCCCGCCGCCCGTCAGCAGAGCGAGTTGCTCTCCATCCTTAATACCGCCATCCGACTCCGACTCAACGCCATCATTCTTCAGGTACGGCCCAATGCGGACGCTCTCTATCGCTCCTCCATCGAGCCCTGGAGCAATTGGCTGAGCGGTCCCGGCGTCAACCCGGGATATGATCCCCTCGCCTTCGCCATCTCGGAAGCTCATCGCCGCGGGCTGGAGCTGCATGCCTGGTTCAATCCCTTCCGTGCCACGGTCAGCGGAAAGCCCGTCGGCTCCGGTCATATTTCCCGCCGCCGTCCGGAGCTCATCAAACGAGCCGGCTCCACCACCCTGCTCAATCCCTCATCCTCTGCCGCCCAACAGCACGTCCTCCAAGTTATCATGGATGTCGTGCGCCGCTATGACATAGACGGTGTACACCTTGACGACTATTTCTACCCCTACCCCCCCCACCACAATATAGCCGACGGCTTGAGTCCGGCCCGGCGCCGAGCGGCCATTGATTCCTTCGTACAGCGACTCTACTCTTCGGTCAAAGCCTCCAAACCATGGGTACGCGTGGGCATCAGCCCCTTTGGTGTCTGGAAACCGGGAGTCCCCGCCGGCATCCCCGCCGGTGTCAATGCCTACGAGCACCTCGCCTGCGATGCCCGCAAATGGCTCGCCAACGGCTGGGTCGATTACCTCTCCCCCCAGCTCTACTGGCGCATCGACAGCCCCCAGAGCTTCCCCACCCTCATGCAATGGTGGTCCTCCATCAACCCACGTCGACCCGTCTGGCCCGGCATCGCATCCGCACGCATACTGAGCTCTGAAGATCGTACCCGCCCCGCCTCCGAGATAGGGCGCCAGATTGACCTGGCTCGTCAGTTGGCTCGCCAAAGTTCCGGGCAACTTTTCTGGAGTTGGCGATCCATAGGTTCCAACCGCGGCGGAGTCCAGAAGGAGCTCGCCGCTCGATACCGCGGCTACGCCGTGCCTCCTGCCATGCCGTGGTGCGGTTCCGCCCGCCCCGCCATGCCCACAGCTCAGGCAACCAACACGGCTCGGGGCGTCTCCGTTTCATGGCAACCCGCCGATGCAAGCGCCCGTAAGTGGGTTATCCAAGCTCGTCGCGGCGCTCAGTGGACAACTCTCTGTATCTTGCCGGGGTCTCGACGCTCGGTCACGCTCCCTTCTTCGATGTTCAATGGGGTCTCTCGCATCGCGGTACGTCCTATTTCTGCCTGTGGCAACAGCGGGGTCCCCGCCGTCCTCGCTCCGTGATGTTGTTTGCTCAGTTTATCTTAAGTATTTTTTAGGGCATCCCCGGAGGGGAATATATTTTTCACCCCTTGATATCAAGTACGTACTGAAAAACATCGCGTTGATATCCTCTCCGGGCTTGTCAATTCTCGTGGAACTTGCTAAGCTGAGCGCCCGTTGGTATGAGTAAGGCTGATAATAGCAAGCCGGATTTCCGGAAAGAGGTCTCAAAGGAGACGCCGGTGGTGATGCCGCAAGCTCCTAATATTGAGAAGAGTTTGTTGTCCATGATGGCGGCTGACCCCACCAACATCATCGGCCTTTGCCGGGAAAACGGCATAAATGAAGATTTCTTCTACATCCCGGCCCACCGCACGCTCTGGAATATTTTTGACTCCCGGTACGACGACAACAGACCCTTGGACATCACCTCCATCGACCAAGCGCTCTCCGACTCCGGACAGTTGGAAACGGTCGGGGGACACGCCGGGCTGATGGACATCCTCACCTACGCCACCTCCACCGCTCTCTTTTCGGCCCACTTCCAAATTCTCAAGGAAAAGTATGTGCGCCGCTGCATGATCCTCACTGCCAACAAAATTCATGAAAATGCCCATGAGGAGGAACGGGACATCACAGAGCTGCTCGACTCTGCTGAACAGGATGTCATGCAGATACGCAACAGCACTTCCCCCACTGCCAAGTGGGACATCAAATCTGCCATCCAGGAAGCAGTGGGCAACATGGAGCGCATGATGAGCCGGGACGGAGCCATTCTCGGGCTCACAACCGGTTATTCCAAGCTCAATCTCATGACCAATGGTCTCAAGCCCGGCGAACTCTTTGTCATTGCCGCCCGCCCCTCGATGGGTAAAACGTCCTTCCTCCTCAATTTGGTAGAACACCTTGTACTGGAGGTCAAAAAGCCCGTGCTCGTTTTTTCCTGCGAAATGCCTTCCGTTCAGCTCGTCGAACGCCTCCTCTTTGCTAAAAGTGGGGTGAGCAAACAGGAGTTACGCTCCAAGCAGGGCAAACTCACCAAGGATCAGATGAAAAGCCTTCGCGAAGCAATCGACGATTATAAGTCCAGTCAACTCATCATCGATGACACGGCCGCCATCTCCATCTCCGAGCTTCGGGCTAAAGCACGTCGCATCCGTAAAGAAAATCCGGATCTCTGCGCCATTGGGGTCGACTACCTCCAACTGATGCGCTCTCACACCAAACAGGCTCAAAACAGCCGCGAGCGTGAAATTGCTGAAATCTCCGGGGGTCTCAAAGGACTCGCAAAGGAGCTCAAACTCCCTATCATCGTGCTTGCCCAACTTAACCGCGGACCGGAAAACCGCACGGGAAAGAATAAAGGCCTTCCCATGATGAGCGATCTGCGAGAATCCGGCGCCATTGAGCAGGATGCCGACATGGTTGGTCTGCTCTATCGTTCCGCCTACTACGCAGAAGACGATGAAGAACGAAAAGATGCCGGAACTGATGCTACGCTTGTACTCGCCAAAAACCGAAATGGTCCTACCGGTGATGTCGAGCTCTCCTTCAACGCTGAACTCATGCGCTTTACGGAACGCAGTGCACCTCGTGAAGGAGAGTGATCCCCCGTGATGTTTTGCATTAGATAGGGCATTCAGTCACACTCCGGAGCTTCCTCGTCCACCAACGGCTTGAGGTACCCCGCCGCCTCTTCTCTCCCTTCAGCGTAGTGTTCCTCATCACCGGGCGCGAGCAACGTGAGCAGGTGCCGAAACTCGCCGGCGTGCTCCTTCTCCTCCTCGGTGATATCTTGCAGCACCTTGCGCGCCATCTCGTTGTCCGTGGACTCTGCCAGCTGCTCATAAAGTTGAATCGCCTCAAACTCCGCGGCAATCATGAACCTGATCGCGCGCACCAATTCGCTGTGGCTCAACTTCCGTTCCGCCGCCAGCCCGCTGAATGTATCTGTAAACTCCGGCATACTCCTTTTGACTCCCGGACACCCCGACGTCCCTCAAAAACAGCTTTCCACGTGTGTCCCAAGGAAATTTCTCCGGACTCATTCAACGCATCCCTTCCATGCGTCCGCGCGGATGTCTCCTATCGTCAACGTAATGCCTCAAAAGAAAAAGTCACCGAAGCCCGATGCCTCAAAATAAACAGTCACCCAAGAGCATAGCATTTTCGCCAGGATTTGCAAGTCTTTGCTCAGAGTTGGACTCATCAAATGACTCTTCTCTTCGTTGTCTTTGTCGTTTGATGTATTCGTAGAGCTTCTTCAATGCCTTTTCTACTTTGTAACTAAGTTCAATAGGATTGAGCTGAGCGTGTTGAGCCACGAGCCTTTTATATCTCCTCGATTCCGGGTTGAGGGTGG
>CANQYL010000030.1 GCA_947628035.1 uncultured Akkermansia sp.
CAGTTCAAGGACGGCGACACGATCTGGATCGAACCCTTCCGCGCCAAGGCTTTCCCGCTGCTGCGCGACCTCATTGTCGATCGCTCGGCGTTGGACAAGATCATCGCCGCCGGTGGCTTTGTGGACATCCGTACCGGGGCTGCGCCGAATGCCAACAATATGCCCGTGCGCAAGAAGACGGCGGATGCCGCTTTCGACGCCGCCGCGTGCATCGGTTGCGGCGCTTGCGTGGCCAGCTGCAAGAACAGCTCCGCCATGCTCTTCACCTCCGCCAAGGCGGCGCACCTCAACCTGCTGCCCCAGGGCTACCCGGAGAAGAACAAGCGCGTGCTCGCTATGGTGCGTCAGATGGATGCCCTCGGCTTCGGCAACTGCACCAACCAGTACGAGTGCGAGGCCGCCTGCCCGAAGGGTGTCTCCGTGGACAACATCGCCAAGCTCAACCGCGACTACATGATCGCCTGCGCCTCCGAGGCCGTCGGCGTGTTCTCCTGATGCTGTCCGACAGTGATTTTTAACCCAGGGAGGGCTTTATGCCCTTCCTTTGTTTTTGACGCGGTAGGAAAATCGCGGGATTCCAGTAAACATCCCATCGCATTGTGCGGCTCCTGTCGACTTCCTCCTCAGCGGCTGATCTACGATGAGAGCCTCTTCTTGAAAACCTCCCACCAACTCCGATTCTTCGTGCGGTCTCGAAGGGTGCCCTTCCCCAAACGATCCGGAGAACAGGAGCGTATCAACTTTCCGAGACGGTCCGCCCATATCCTCATATTCACATCCGCATTGCCCCCGGGACGGTACGCCGACTTGGAGAGCAATCCCGTCATCTTGCGGTTACTATCTTTGCATGCGAAAAGCAGCCTCCCATCCTTCACGTTGCGAATCGTCATCTCAATGCCTACATCTCCCTGAGAATAACGTGTCCCGAGTGAACTCACTCCAGGCACCGGACTGAATATGCCCCCGATGGTCGAAATCACCCTCAGCATCGGCTTCTGCGGACGGAAACTGACCATCGCCATATCCACCCGCACATCCGCCTGCTCTTCCTTCTCCGTGAGCTGCCAATCCGCATCGTTCGCCGCATTGCTCTCCGCAAGAGCTTTTGCTGCTGATTCCGTGATGTAGCGTCGCATACGCCGCACCATGAATCGCGCCGCTCGAGGATATTCCTTCTCAATTTTGTCCACTCGCAAATCCGCCACGTAGATCCTCCCACTCTTCTTGTCCACGTATGGATTCCCTTTGCCCCACGTCCACACGCCATCCACCCCACTCTTCATCGTGTGTACCAACTTCCCCCTGTAGAGCCCTGATTCGGACTCCAAATTGTACATCTGAGAGCAGGAACTCAACGATAGCAGCAGAAGTCCCACAACAAACCATCTTTTAACACCGTATCCCATCTTACCTAATGTTTCTATCTTTATCCACAATAAGAGAACCGGAGCAGTTCACTCATTCCGGCACCAGCTTTTCTGATGCGAATTCGCTCCCCGCTCCAGTTCTTCCCAGAGACTCCCTCAAAAGAGTCCCCTTTTTCATGTCGGCGGATATTTCTCTCCCGCCTTCATGATTTTTTAATAAGACTTCTCGAAGTTCTTCAGCATATCGGACTCCAATCCAATCTCCGCAATACCTTTGTCGCCGACGTGTACGCAGGCCTCCGAGGAGCTGACCTTGATGCTGCCGCTATAAGTCTTACCGGCAGCCGTCTTCACCGTGATGTTCTGATGATACCCGGCGGTTGTCTTGATCTCTCCCTTGCCTTTGCCCATGATATGCTCGCCACCGGCTTCATAGCGCGGGGTAGAGGCGTGAACCACTGTCGCAGATACCTGCTGCGTCTTCTCAAACGGATTGAGTCCCATCTTGGTCAGAGTCTTTCCGAAAGACTTCATCGAGCTGCAGGAACCCAGACCAAGAACACCAACCGCCGCCGCGATTGCCATCATTATAGTGAGATTATGTTTCATAAGATATGTTGCTGTCTGAATACTTGGGAGAGTAATCATCCCCCCCTCGTCATGCAGACTATATGATTTCAAATCATGTACTCTTGCTTTTTCTGCAAGAGTATAAAAATCAACATTTTAATGTTTTTCAAAATCGGATGAGAAGTTTTATCTCCACTCGTTGGCGCTATTTTCTCCACCGGATCGCTTTATTTGATTTGTAAAAAAATTCTGAAAGGACTTGACATATGATTTGAAATCATATGAACAAAAACACACAGCAGAACCAAGACCGATTGGGCAAGCAGATGATCCGTTCCTGCGGAATCGAATTAATAGAAGCCGCCCATATTATCCACGAACTCCATCAATGCATGGGGGCAAATCAGGAACTGGATGCTCAGAATTGCATTAAAAGACTTCGGGAAGCCCGCGAGGTCCTTCAGGAAATGAACCCTTGCATCACATTGGAACAAGGCGTGATTCTTTTTCTGGAAGGAAAGAAACATCGCAGGGCTTCCACGAGACGTGAATTAAAGTATTATACCACGAAAATTATCGCTGAAAACCCGGAGTTGGCAGCTCGAGAAATGCGCCATATCTCTACGAGTATGTGCCGTGAAATCCTCGAAAAAAGCTTTTCCTCAAAAAGTAGTCGCTTTAAAGCACGCACGATTTTGCACGGACTCTTTTCCTATTGCTGCCGCCGCGGTTGGATTCGGCAAAACCCCGTACTCCCTCTGCAGGAAACTCCCCCGATTGAGCACGAAATATCCCCTCTCACTTTGGATCAAATTGCATGCCTGTTAAATGCCACCCTCCTGCCGCAGCACCGTGCCTGCGCCCCCGCCGTCGGTATCATGCTCTGGGGAGGAATACGTCCGGCGGAAGTGGCTCGTCTTTCATGGAGCAGCATTCATTTTCATTCGCGCACCATTACCTTGTACGCAGCTCAAAGCAAAACGGGAGGCTCGCGTTGCGTGAGCATACATTCTCCCCTCTTTCACTGGCTGCGCCGTTTCTCCTCTGGGAAGGAGGCCGATACGCCCATCTGCCCCAAGAATTGGATTAGGCGTTGGGGTGCTCTGCACCGTGCCTGCGGCATGTTTCCATGGGTGCCAGATGTACTGCGGCATACATTCGCATCCTACCACGTCGCGCATTTTCGATGTCTCGACTCATTGCAATACGAAATGGGACACCGCTCCACACAAATGCTGCGATTCCGCTACATTGCCTCTTCACGCATCTCTCGCAGATCCGCTGCCGCCTTCTGGAGCGCAAAATATTGGGAACAACGCTTGTCCTAGCCGGCATCCGTTTTTGTTTTTCTCTCGACAGATGCTCGAAAATCGCTAGAATGAACCCAACTGTTATCGATCACGGTATGGAAGCAAACCAAAGAAAGAACACGAAATCGGCGCTCCCTGTGCGGGGCCTGGGGGTACTGGCGTTGGCGGTCGGCATGCTGGTGGGCATGGCGTACGGGCAGGAGGGGGAGAAGAAGGAGGATTCCCTGCCGTGGGAGCTGCAGGCGGTGCGCCTGATACGCAAAGAAAAACCGGAGTCCGAGCAGGAGTTGCAAGAGCTGCTCAAGTCGGAGCAGGAAAAGGGCAATAAGAAGGCGGGCTTGGTGTTGGCGCTTCGGTTGGCCGGAGGCTTCAGCGGGGAGCAGAATCACGATGAGGCGCGCAAAATCATAGAGCCTCTGGCAGCGGAGGGAAATGCGGATGCGCAGTGGTTGCTGGCTTATGACGAGACGACGCGAATCCTCCTGAAAAAAGGGGGAAATAAAGAGCGGGTCAAATCACTCGCGAAGAATGCGGCGGACCAGGGACATCACGGCGCGCAGGCCACTTGTGCGGCATTTGATTGCTACTCCACCAATGAAGAGGCGAAAGCTACGGCCTTGAAATACGCCAAGAAAGCAGCGGGGCAGGGGAATTCTTACGGAATGTTTGTTGTCGCCTTCGATGATATGATAAGAATGAAAGAGTTCGAAAAGTACGACAAGTGTTTGGACGCGTGGAAAGCCGGGTGTGTGCAGGCCGCTGAAGGTGTTGCCGCTGCCGGCGTTGGCACGTTCACGAAAGAACGCTCCGCAGAGTTTGCGGAATCAGGTTCGCCCACTTTCATGTATGAGGGGATGGCGATTCAGTGTCGTAAAGAAGGAGACCGGATGAACGAGACCAAGTGGCTTACCTTGGCTGCTGAGGGCAGCTACATGTTTGCCGTGGAGGCTCTCTCGAACATGACCGCCACGGAGGCCGAAAAAAACTACCGTGACGCTTTCGGATACGATCACGACAACCTCTACACTCATGTGAGTCAGGATTTGCCCAAGGCAGTGGAATTGTACAGCAAGGCGGCGGAAGGCGGGCATGTCCTCGCTATGTACAGATTGGCGAACTGCTACGAGCTTGGTCGCGGCACAGAGCGCGATGAGAAAAAAGCGGAGGAGCTGTACCGCAAGGCGGCGGAACAGAAACTGGACATAGCCGCGTTGCGTCTGGGGCAGTTGCTCCTGCGGCGCGGCGGGAAAGCTGCCAAAGAAGCCAACAAGTGGCTCGCTCAAGCCGCGGAGCAGGGGAACGTCGTGGCGAAGTACACGCTCGGTCTTTGCTACCTGAAGGGGAAAGGCGGCGTCAAAAAAAGCCCGCAGCGCGCTCAGAGTCTTTTTACGGAAGCGGCGGCGTTGTGTGACATTTGCAGCAGGTACGAGCTGGGCTTTGCCGCATACTTTGCCAAAGGCGGCAGCAAGAATAAAAAGCAGGCTGCCCTGGAAACTCTCAACCATGCGGGGATGGACTGTGGTCCGCTCTGCATGGCTACCCCGATGATCTGGCCGGGCTTTGGTGAGCAGCGTTATTGGGAAACAGCTGATGACATCATCGGTGACGGACTCCGTAAGACAGATCACTCGGAAGCAGACTTCAAGCGCGTGATGCAGGGGAATACCAACGCCCTCTGCTTCTACTACCTGCTGCGCGATCTCAAGCTCCCCAAAAAGGGCTCATGAATGGGACGTCATCAAGGATAAAGTCGTATCCGGTGCAACAAAGACATCGCGGAGGGACTGAATGCGCTTGTGCGAGCTGCTTGTTTTCCTCACCGAGACAGGGGGACAGGTGAAGAAAACCTCAATGGCGGCGCTTGGAAAAGCCGGAGAAGCCGCCCATGGAACCCATTCCGGGGGTCTTGGGAGGACGCGACAGGGAGTCGAAGAGTGAGGACAAGTCAGGCGGAGAGGACGAATCAGCCTTGAAGGAACGCAGGGTGTCCGTGATCTTGGTATTCTTCCCGAGTCGCTTGCCGGACATCATCTCCTTCATTTGTCGGAAATTTTTGATCAAGCGGTTGACCTCAATTTCAGAGACGCCGGCACCGCGCGCGATGCGTCGCCGACGCGAGGGGATCAGCAATTTATCGTTGCGGCGCTCAGCCGGGGTCATGGAGAGAACGATGGCCTCCGTGTGCTTGAGTTTCTTCGGATCGAGAGCCTCATCCGGCAGTTGCTTGCGCAGCTTTCCGAAGCCGGGCAGAAGAGCGAGCAACCCTTCCAGAGGTCCCATCTTCTGCATCATGCGCATCTGGGAGAGAAAATCCTCGAAATTAAATTCCCCGCTCATCATGCGGCTCACGCTGTTCACGGCGGATTGTTCGTCGATGTTGCGCGCGGCTTTCTCGACGAGTCCGACGATATCGCCCATGCCGAGGATGCGATCCGCCATGCGCTGCGGAACGAAGGGGCCGAGCATATCCACCTTTTCCCCTTCGCCGATGAACTTGATGGGTTGCCCGGTGACAGCGCGCATGGAGAGAGCCGCTCCGCCGCGTGCATCGCCATCGAGTTTGGTGAGCACAATTCCGGAGAGAGTAACGGCAGAATGAAACGCCTGCGCCACTCGTACAGCTTGTTGCCCGGTCGCGGCATCCGCGACGAGAAGGCACTCTTGAGGCTTGAGGAAGGAGTTCAGCCGTTTCAGCTCATCAATGAGCGCGGAATCTACCTCCTGCCGTCCTGCCGTATCGATGATGAGTACATCGTGTTCTATTTCATCAGCTTTTTTCAGGGCATTTTTTGCTGCACGTACGGCGTCCTTTTCCCCCTCTGCCGGACAGAGTACGGGAATGCCGATTTGCTCGCCCAGACGAGCAAGCTGGTCAACGGCGGCGGGACGAATGAGGTCGCATGCGATGAGTATCGGCTTGTGGCCCTCCTGGGAGAGGCGCAGAGCCAGTTTGGCACAGGTCGTCGTCTTGCCGGCTCCGTTGAGCCCGACCACGAGGATGCGCGCGGGAGGCGTGAGGTCGAGAGGGGCTTCCTCATTGCCTAACAATTCCGCCAACTCATCACGGAAAATTTTGACAAACTGCTCGCCCGGTTTAACCGATTTCAGCACCGATTCTCCTAAAGCGCGCTCCTTCACGTGAGCGATGAACTCGCGGGCAACCGCATAATCGACGTCCGCTTCCAGCAGGGCCATGCGAATATCGCGAAGGGCATCCGTGATGTTGCTCTCGCTGATTTTGCTTTGACCTCGCAGACGTCGGAATGCATCATCGAGCTTGTCAGTAAGGAGCGAAAACATGCCAGCAAACTACCAGAACGCAGGCAATTTGTCAAGCAACGGCAGGGTGAACGCATGAGAAATTTCGTTTGCCGGGCACGGACAATAGAACGGCCGACAGTTTTGTCGATTGTCCGACGAAATCAAAGCAGTGAACCCGGCATGGCGTCTCCCAAAACCTTTCCTCACAAAACCCACGAGGGCCCGGAGTGGGATTGGACAACGCGTAAGCGATGCCCGAAGGGCTCAGCGCCGATGTGGCAGCGCTGAGTCAATGTGGTGCCTCTTCCCGCCGCTTTCTAGCTACCCTTTACGCTCGTTCCCCAAAAATTCCGCTGCACATTCGCTGCGCATCTCCGCGCCATCGGCGCGCTAACATTCAAATCGTAAATCGTAAATAGCAAACGCATTTTCAATGCGTTTGCCAGACCATCCTTGACATATAATTTGTATCTTGTAGAATGAACAACATGCAAATGACAGGGGTGAGCGATAACAGGCAGGAGTTGATACACATGGCACTGCAGGAAGATTTCGGCAGTGGAGATGTGACGTCACAGTACTTTGTACCGGAGGGATTACGGGCGAGGGCATTGATGAGACCCAGGACGCGTGGAGTCATTTCAGGGGTAGAGGTGGCGGCGGAAGTCTTTCGGACGGTGGATGGGTCGCTGAAGGTGGATGTGCAACTGGGGGACGGGGTGGAGGTTTCCCCCGAGGCGGTGATCATGATCATCGAGGGAAGTGCGCGCAGCATACTTGGGGCGGAACGAACGGCGCTTAATTTCATCCAGCGTCTCTCAGGAATAGCGACCATGACACGCCGATATGTGCACGCTATTGAGCATACCAACTGCAAATTGCTGGATACACGCAAGACCACGCCGGGATACAGGTTGCTCGAGAAAGCGGCGGTAGTTCACGGCGGAGGTATGAATCACCGGATGGGACTCTACGATCGCGCCATGGTCAAGGACAACCATCTCATGACAAACGGCAACACGGCCCACTTGCAGAATTGCATCCGCCGTCTCAAAACAGAACGCCCCGGGGTAGAGGTGGAGCTGGAGGCGGATAACCTTGAACAGGTGGATGCCTTCCTTCAGCTTGAAGGGGTGGACTACATCCTCCTGGATAACATGAGTCCGGAGCAGATGCGGCAGGCCGTGGAGATGCGCGGGACGCAGGCAAAGCCCTACTTTGAGGCCAGCGGCGGACTCACGCTCGAGACGGCTCCGGCAGCGGCCGAGAGTGGAGTGGATTTCATGAGTTTTGGATGTCTTACCCACTCTGCACCCTCACTCGATATCGGTTTGGACTTTGCAACGTTGGAGAGCTGAATGGAAATGACTGCACGAGAGGCTCTCATCACGCTTAATCTCATCCCCGGATTGGGGTCAGTGCGGGTACGTGCCCTGTTGGAGCACTTCGGAACGGCGGAGCTTGTGTTGTCCGCTCCGCAGGAGATGCTGCGTCAGGTGCCGCGCGTGGGAGACGCCGTGGCGGCCTCGATAGCAGATTGGAAGCATTGCACGGAAGTCCATGCGGAAATGGATTGCGCTGAGCGGGCGGGAGTGCGCATCACAACTTTTCTTGATGAGGATTATCCGGACGCCTTGCGCACCATGAGCGATCCACCCGTGGTACTCTATTCGTACGGGAAATGGAAACAGGATGATGCCGCGAGAGCCGTGGCGGTTGTGGGTACGCGGATGGCCTCGCCGTATGGGTTAGGTTGTGCGCGGAACTTTTCTCGCGAGTTGGCAGACCGCGCCGGGTGCTGCATCATATCCGGTTTGGCGAGAGGGATCGACACAGCGGCGCACTTAGGAGCCTTGGATGGGCAGGGGCGCACCATAGCGGTGATGGGAGGAGGACTCTCTTCGATCTTCCCCCCGGAGAACGCAGACTTGGCGAGAAGGATAGCGGATGGAAACGGGGCAGTTGTGAGCGAGTTTCCGATGAATATGAGACCTTCGCGCAACACCTTCCCTCAGCGCAACAGACTTGTGGCTGCCTGGAGTCGCGCAACGGTGGTGGTGGAGGCCGGAGCTCGCAGCGGTGCATTGCACACGGCCGGGCTTGCGGCGGAATACGGAAAGACCGTATTTGCCGTGCCGGGACACGTGGGAAGCGTGTCTTCGTCCGGTTGTCACAAGTTGATACGGGACGGAGCGGTGCTTTGCAGCTCCGCCATGGATATCATCGGCGACATGGGATGGGACGCGCCGAGACAGAAGAAACTCGCTCTTTTTGATGCGGTTGTGGACCCACGGGAGGATCCGATCCTCACGGCGGTGAGAGCCGGTAACTGCACATTGGACGCACTATGCAGTGCGTTGGGAACATCAGCCGGGGAACTGACTCCTCGGTTGATGCAACTCCAGATCCAACGCAAGCTCCGCCCGACAGCCGGGGGATGTTATGAGCTTGTATGATGTCGGGTATATACCCTGTACCCGAGGAAGGGAAGTTTAACCTTCAACAGTTAAAAAACCGGCGCGCCGTGGATGAGGAAACGTGACGCAGATTAAGATAACGAGTGCGCAGGAGATTGCAGTCGCGGTGCCCCATTTCCTCTTGGAGTTGAATGAGGTTGTGAAAGCGTTTGAGGTGGAAGGATGCAAAGGTATGCCGCATAACATCCCGCTGCCAACGCTTGATACCGGCTCGCAGCCGCAGGCGACGCCAGAGACGCGTCCAGTTTCTCGGCGCGATCAGCTCGCCGGGAGGACGTTTGTAGTCGAGAAGTTCAAGAGCCTGACCACGGAGGGGAACGGCTCGAGGTCCTCCGGTCTTGCTTGCTCGTCCCTCAATATAGACAACCTTTTCCCGTTTGTCGATGTCCCGCCACCGCAGGCGTCGGATTTCACCCGGACGCACCCCGCACCACAGAAGCAGTTGAACGGAGGGGCGCATGATGAGGAGATCTCTATCACGACAGGCGCGCATGAGGGCGCGAATCTGACCTCCGGTGAGAGGGATAATGCGTTCTTCATAGACGGGAGGTGATTCAAGAGCCTTGACGGGGTTTATGGTACACCAGCCACGCCTGATGCCGAGAGAAAAGATGCTGTGAAGCACAGCTTTAGCTTTACGAAAAACGTGAGGGCTGTACCCGAAGTTTGTCTGGAGAAGTTCGCGGCATTGTTCACTGGTGATGCTTCGCAGTGGGGCTTGCTGCATCGTTCCGGCTTCGTGCAGCAAGCGATTGGTGTAGGAACGCAGGTCGGCCAGGGTGGCGGGACGACGGTTCCAACGCGCTTGAAGGCTTTCCTTGACGGCTGTTTCAAAAGAGACGCTTTTTTCCATCTCAGCGACTCCGGAGACACCCGTGTGGATGACTCGTCTGAATGCACTAATGATAGATTCCTTGTCGGAAGTCGTGACAGAGGCAACTTCTGCGAACTCAACGAAGAGTCGGATGATATCCATGGGGCTGATCGGTAATTTGTTGAGCAGCGTGGAAAGGATATGCTCGTTTGGTTCATGTACGGTTTCATCCATCATAATTCAAGCGGTTTGATTGAGTTTATATGAGGTTGTGTTCAATTCGGATTGTGTCGAAAACCGTCATAGAGACGGAGTTTTCGGACGTGCGTGAAAGACGTAGATCCGTGTCAAGAAACAACGTGCGACGCAGCGCGAGAGACGCTGCCCATCTATTTTGATAGGATGTATATTTCATAGAATGAATAACAAAGAACGAGCATTATAAGAGCGGATCGTACGGCGGTAAAGAGCAAGACCACGCTCAACCAAAGAATGTTCAATCGGGCAGAGTATATTAAAGCGCCGACCGACAGCACAACTCCTCCGTCGTGTTAAAACGGGGCGCTGTCTGGAAATGCACGCTGTTGAAGATGAGTATATGCCCCATCATCCGGCGTTCTTCAATGTTATGTCATACTCCAGTGTTTGATCTGGACGGGGAAGAGACAGTTGTGGCAGGTATTGGATGAACAAAAGTCCGAAGCGATCTGAAAAAGAGCTTGGTGAGCGTATTCGAGGGAGAGAAGGGAACGGAGATCCGAGCGCTCGCCGAAGAGTTGCTTCGCGACGAAAGAGGCTCGGGCAGGCATGGCGCCTGCACGAAGATTGAAGTAGGCAGTGAGGGATTCTGAACTCTCGTCGTGGACGTAGAGATAATTACTCAGAAAATTGCGGATGCGCTCACGTCCGATGAGGGATGTTGGACGGTTGAGACGAGGGGTGTGGATCATGCTTTGATGATCCCAGAATGGATGGTGCAAATGAGTGAGGAGCGAGCAGAGTTTCTTGGCACCGGCTGCATGGAAAAAGGGGTAGAGTTCATTCCAGTGTGAGGCGAGCATGGCAAGAGCTGCCACGCGGCGCTGGGGGTGATTGAGAGGACGAATCCCGGCGTAGTTCCAAACAGGGGCTCTCAGGTCGCTCAGGCTGAAGGAATCTTTGATTTTCCACCAAGCGTCCCACACCTTCCGGTGGTATTCCCGAGCTTCGTCGGACGATCGGGAGGGGAGGACAGGTGTGAGGAAGCCTGCTACGCCCAGCAGGATGGCCTCGGCGTTTTTGCCGAGAAGGCGCAGGGGAGCTCTGCGTGCGGTGATGAGCATGGGCTCGCGATTTGCACTGAAGCCGAGAGTGTCTGCCCAGGCTTCATACCATGCTTGTTTTTCTCCGAAGGCAACAATTTGGCGCTTGAAGCGTTTTCGTTTGAGGGACAGACGGAACGCAGCGGCGGATTTCAACATTTGTTCGATGCGAGCCGGCTCCATTTCACTGAGAGGAGTGCGACACAGAGGAGTTTTCAGATGGGTAACGGCGCGGGTCCGCTCGATGCCGAGAGAAGCGCGGATGCTCTCTGAATCCAGATAGTACACGGGAATCTCCATGTGCAGGGAATTGCGTGTAAACCATCCACGCGGAGGTGCAGAAAGAACCACATGGAGCACGACATTGTTGAAGTTCGGATTGGCGCCGTGCCCATGGTTTTCCCAATCCTGTGCGCGCGGGTCAATCTCAATGTCACCGCGCATGATCTTGCCGTCAATTTCTACCTCGGCGTACTGGAAGTCCGGTCCCGGACCGCGATTCCATTCTCCGAAGTCGAGGATACGCAGGTGACCGTGACGGACGGTTTCGCCCTCATTGCTGAAGATGCCAGTGGCCCAGAGACTCTGGATTTCTAATTCAGCGAAGGGAGCCTGCTGGGGAACATGACCTTCGGCTGCGGTGAGATCATCTGAGCTATTCTCGATGGAGTCTAAGAGCTGGCGATAGGCATCAGCCAAGGTCTGTAGCGGAGCGTCAGGCTTCATCGTTTTGCTCATTTTCGTGGCGCATGAGGTCTTCTTCGAGGGTCTCGCACACGTAGCCGAAGGTTTCGTCATTCTGACGGTTCATGGAGCGCAGTGTGTTGTGAGCTTCCAGCACGTGGCGGGTTCGCTCCAGCTCCGACAGGGGCGCAGATTCGTTGTCGCCAAGGGCTTGAGAGTCTCGAGCCATCGTAGCTCTGCGTTCCGCCTTGTCGGCTTGCCATGCTGCATCCGGAGGGTCGATCTCCAGGAGCATATCCAACCCGAGGCTTTCCATCGAGGCTCGGGTGCGCTCCGTGGGATCAGCGATATGAAGGGAGCCGTTCTTTTGTAGGCAGTGACGAGCGATGCCCGCCAAGGTCCCCATGAATGTGGAATCCACCCCCGGACAGAGCTCCAAATCGACCACGATGTTTTTGCCTTCTCTCTCAAGATATTTGTCCGCGATGTTTTTCAGTTGAGGACTGTTCACGAAGCAGCCTCGCGCGGAACAGCGCACCCATAAACAGTCGTCAAATTCATGAAACGTAAGTGAGTTGTCAGCCATAACGATTGCCTCCATGCTAACACACAGGGGCCCGAAATGGCAAGTAGAAAAAAGAAGCCCCCATCGTCAAATCCCGTTAATAGGTGTGCAAAATTTATTTTCCGATCGAATCGCCCACACGCGTCCCCATAAAATCTTCTCCGGATCAATTCTCCATGCGATTTCTGTGAAAGGAAGGAAGTAAAGCTGTAAGTCTAGCTTTGCATAACACCTTCTCCTTTCCTATCACCCCTCACGCAATGATTCCGGAAATTCCGCCACGCATTGGCTCCGCTCCCCCGCGCGCAGCGTGCGAATTCCCTGAAATCGTAAATCGTAAATCGTAAATAACCAACGGCTTATGCTGCATGATGCTGCAATGTTCTCCTGTGTGCTCGCGTTTTCCTGGGACACGTATGCTTTGGGCCCACGAAATAAATTTCCTTGGGATAGCTTCAGTTGTGTGTTATACTCTCCATAAACTGATTGAGTTCACTATGCCCCAGCTTGCCCCCAGAATCATTGTTTCCACCGTGCTGGCGCTGCTGGTGGCCGCAGTTGTCCACTTCGGCGGTGACGTGATGCTTCTCTATGAGCGCAGCAGGGTTCTGTGCGACACGTCGCCATCTGTCCCGCGCATGCTGGTGAAGGCTGATTACGACTGGCACGGTTATTTCGACATCAGCACCGGTGCGATACGTCTCGGCGTTTCTCCCCTGATCGGGCGATCCATCTGGTGGGAAAAGGACGATTGGCAAAAGCTCATCAATAAGCGCGCCGAATCGGCCTCTTCCCTGCAGCCTTTCGAAGGGCGTCCGGCTCCTCCCCCTGAGATAACGAAGGCACGCTGCTTTCATCCCGGACAAGAACTGCCGGTAGCCGTTTTCTGGCGAGAAGGGGAGAACGGGATGCACACCATCAGCCGCATTGAGGCGCGCGGCAGCTCCGAGGATGTTGCGCGCGAGGGAGAATTGCGCACGCGCGGCGAGTTGTACGCGGATTCAACCTACGGATACGTGGATTCCGTGCGTCGCGGGGAGCAGCTTATCCCTGCCCCGTTTGCCCATGTCTTCATTGAAACCCAATACGTCGCTGGATGTGTACTGTTCCACCCGACGCGACGTGAGAGGAAACTGCTGCGCCGGTGGGGCCATGGACACTCCGATCCGGATTACGTGATGGAAGTCCTGCTCCCTCCGGGGGAATCTCCTGTGGCGAGGCAAATGTTTATCAACGGTCACCCCTATGAAGAGGGTCTGGAGTACATGCGCCGCGGAGAATTTCCTCCTCATCGCTCGCTGAAAAAAGCGTCACCCTCCGAGTCAAAACGCTGAAATCGAGGCAAATGCATTTCCTAATGGGTTTGCCGTGTTCCCCTGCGTTTGTCGAGGAAGTGGTGCGTAATTTCGCAAACTGCGACAGCGAGGCCACACACTGTAAGGGAACTCCCGACAGGGGGTAAGAATCCTGCCGGAATCGCGCTCCCGTCGCAGAGCCATGCAATTTGCACCGCTGAGAAAAAGAGGACGCAACTGACCAGAATTTCCCAACCGATGCGGCGAGTTGCCGGCTGATTCTTGAAGAAGAGAAACCATGCGAGAAAGAGAGGTGTGTACGCAAATGGAAGGGAAATCAGGGCATCCAATAAGGCGCCCGCAAGCGATGCCTGGAGGTAGCTGCACATCAGGATCGACGAAAGAATGTACTCAGCAGCCAGCGCGGCGAGCGTGCACCACGCTCCGGTGTTCGGAAAGGCTTTCCTCACCTCTTCGCGTATCACGGCTGAGGCTTTCTTCTCACCTCGCGCAAGTCGCCGACAGAAAAAGAGAGCTTCCACCACGATGATACACGCCGCCGTGGGGATTCCGACGTAGAATGCCGGGAAAATATAGATGAGCGCTCCCTGTGCATCGCTCGATGCCGCCTCCGGCGCTTCGATGTAAAACAGGGTGGTCAGAATGATCGCCGGTATGGTGTATTCCCACGCAAGGCGTCGCATCAACTCTCCGGGGAGACGAAAAAGCACGTACCCAACAAGGGGTATAGGCAACGCGAAAGCTACGAAAAAAAGAGCCGAGCTTAACGCCTCCATTCCTTTCGGGTCCACATCCGCAACGTAGAACACATAGATCGCTACCAGCAGCAGCACGTGAATAACCGTCCCCACATTGGGAAGCAGCGTTTTTTTGCACATTTCGTAGATCATGGAAGGCTCGCGTTGCTTCGGAGAAAACTGAGACATGGAGGAATGGCTCCGTCCTCTCTCTTTATATCATTTGTCATGCGTGCGGTCAAGATCGGGCAACAGAGCAGACGCATGAAAAACATGAGCAGCGAACCGGAGCGATCCTCAACCTTTCGATTTTTTAAGTACAGTTGATCGAAAAGAGCTTTAAATTCATCCGGATCACATAATAATATTGCCTCCAACGAGAAATTTTGATAGAAAAGAATCATGGAGATCGACGAAGTACTGAAGCTCTTGGAGAGCAAGGATGAGAAGGAGCTGGATCAGAAAATAGAGCTGTACACGCAGCGAGCGATGGAGGCGGAAGATGAAGTTGAAGCGCTGGGATGGTGGAGTATGGCCGCAGCGCTTGGGGATGCCATGGCGCTCAATGAGGTCGGAGAATGCATGGAGAGCGGGTGTGGTACGCGTAAGAGCTATAAAGATGCGGCAATGTTCTACACCACTGCAGCTGAGGTGGAATATCCACCCGCTGAGTGTAACTTGGCCAACCTCTATTACACGGGACGCGGGGTGCGCAAGGATTTGAACAAGGCTATGTACTGGTTCAGACGTGCTGCGCGTCACGGGAGTGATGCGGCCGCGAATAATCTCGGTTGCATTTATGCCGAGGGGAAGGTGTGCAAGCGTAATATCAAAAAAGCGTTGAAGTATTTTGAAACGGCAGCGGAGCTCGGTAATATGCACGCTCTGCATAATGCTGCGCGTTGCTACTGGTTGGGTGATGGAGTGGAAAGGGATGACAAGAAAGCCTTGGAACTTTATCACGCGGCTGCTGAGAAGGGCGATGCACCTTCGCAATATATGTTAGGGATTTGTTATTCCTTGGGCATGGGAGTGAAGAAAAACCTGCGTAGTGCGGTGAAATGGATGAAACTCGCGGCAAAACAAGGCCACGCCGAGGCTCAGGAATGGCTCGATGTCAGAAACGCAGAGGGTTGAGACCCAAGATCCGGATAGCATCGGAGCGTGCAAGTTGAGCGCGCCCGGAGTCGGGGCAAACGCAAATGCGTTTGCCATTTACATGACAGCCGACGGCTGTGAAGTCGGTTGGACAAAAGCGCAGCTTTTGCCCGCAGGGCGTTGAAGCAGGATGGTGCCGAAGCGTCAAGACGCCCGACGGCCCCGTGTAGGGCGCACGCGAAGCGGGCGGCAAGGTCGGTTGGACAACGCATAAGCGTTGCCCGCAGGGCGCTGAGGTAGTGTGGTGCCGAAGCGTCAATGTCGCAAAACCGGGGAGACGGCATGGCGTTACCATGAACCATTCTAAGTAGTCATCACGTTTTTTTGCCCACTACCGATGCATTTGCATCGCATCTCCCGCGCCCCCGGCGCGCGAATTCCCTGAAATCGTAAATCGTCCATCGTAAATCGTAAATAGCAAACGCATTGAAAATGCGTTTGCCGTGGTCATTGTGCCTGTTCAGGCTCGGTATTTTCGGGAAAGGAAAGAGGCGCAGCGCCTGTATCAGGCATCTCGTAGTAGAGTGTGTACATCATGTTGAGCGTGTACCCCAGCTCCTGCGTGTGCAGGCTGTCCGCCTTGCGCAGGTTGTAAGGCTCGCTGAGATTGGACGCCCATTTCTCGTCATGTTCCTCCATACCATCGTGGGACGAGACCCGTGTGGGTTGTGTTTGATATATGGTTGTTAAACGGGTTTGTCAGATGTCGGTCGGCGGACACGACACAAAAATATAGACGCATAACAAAATAATTATCATCAAATTAGAACAAATTGATCGCCTCCGGCATCTCGTAAATAGGGGGTTGGTCGGTGTGATCCAAACAGCAAGCTGCTCTTATATAATTTTGAAAAAAATGAAGATTTTGGAAGAAAAGACTTGCCAGGAAGGGAAAAAAGAGTAGAATGTGGCTCCCCCTCCGGGCGCATGGAACGTGCGAAAAGCGAGGGAAACTATCGGGCAAGCCGCCGGAAAAACGGCAGATTTCTCTCGCTGAGAGAGGGATTTGGTGAATTCGCGGCAGAGCCTGAGAACTAATAAACTAGCAGGATATCATGCCGACCATCAATCAGCTCGTCCGTAAGGGACGCACCATGCCGGAAGAGAAGTCGAAGTCACGCGCTCTTCATAGCTGTCCGCAGCGTCGCGGGGTTTGCCTTCAAGTGATGACCCGTACGCCGAAAAAACCGAACTCTGCACTTCGAAAGGTGGCGAAGGTGCGCTTGACCAACGGGGAAGAAGTCATTGCCTACATCGGCGGTGAGGGACATAACTTGCAAGAACACTCCATCGTGCTGGTGCGCGGCGGTCGTGTGAAGGACTTGCCGGGTGTGCGTTACCACATTGTGCGTGGGGCTTTGGACTGTCTGGGAGTGGATAAGAGACGCCGTGGACGCTCGAAGTACGGTGCGAAGCGTCCGAAGGAAGGAGCTGCTGCACCGGCTAAGAAAAAGTGATTTGAGATAAACTTTTAACCAACTAAGAACAATGGCTCGTCGTAAACGTGTTTATAAGAAGATAGAGCGCCACGATTCTCGCTACGATTCTGCGCTGGTCGGTCGCTTGATTGGCAAGGTGATGCTGGGCGGCAAGAAGTCGCTCGCGGAGCGCATCGTGTACCGCGCGATTGATTTGGCAAACGAGGGGGCGGATATGGTAAGCCCTCTCGAAGTGCTTACCCGCGCCATTGAGAACGCAAAACCGCGCGTGGAAGTGAAGAGCCGCCGCGTGGGTGGTGCCACCTATCAGGTGCCGCTGGAGGTTGCTCCGGAGCGTTCGGAGGCTTTGGCGATGCGGTGGATTATCGGTTTCGCCCGCAACCGCAAAGGGGTGCCCATGGCGAAGGCCTTGGCCAACGAGATCAAGGAAGCTGCGTCCAATCAGGGCGCCGCTGTGCGCAAGCGCGATGATGTCCATAAAATGGCTCAAGCCAACCGCGCCTTTGCCCATTTCCGCTGGTGATCACAGGATTGCTCGGCGGATTTTTTATTCACACCAAATACCTTAAAGGAAAAGAAATTATGGCAAGTGTAAGTAGTCCGGATCGTAAGGCTCCGCTGGAGCGCTACCGCAACTTCGGTATAGCGGCTCACATCGATGGCGGCAAGACCACCCTCTCTGAGCGTATTCTCTTCTATACCGGCATGATCCACAAGATCGGCGAGGTGCACGATGGTGCGGCAACGACCGACTGGATGGAGCAGGAGCAGGAGCGCGGCATCACCATCACCTCCGCTGCTGTGACGACCAATTGGAAGCAGCTTCCGGCAGAGGGATGCTACAAGTTGTTCGAAGGTGAGAACTTCCAGCTCAACGTGATCGATACTCCGGGGCACGTGGATTTCACGGCCGAGGTGGAGCGCAGCCTTCGTGTGCTGGACGGGGCGATCGTGGTGTTCTGTGGTGTGGCAGGTGTGCAGCCGCAGACCCAAACCGTGTGGCGTCAGGCGAGCAAGTACAACGTTCCCCGTATCTGCTTTGTGAACAAGATGGATCGCACGGGAGCCAACTTTGCAAACGTGCTGAACGATATCCGCACGAAGCTGGGCGCCAATGCCGCGACGGTACTTATGCCCATCGGCTCCGAGGACAACCTGCGCGGGCAGATTGATATCGTCAACCAGAAAGCCATCATTTACTCCGACTCTGACCGCTTGGGTTCCACCTACACGGTGGAGGAGATTCCCGATGAGCTGAAGGCTGAGGCTCAGGCCGCGTTGGAGGACCTCAAGGAGCGTGTCGCCAATGTGGACGATGAGCTCGGTGAGCTTTTCCTCATGGAGGAGCCGATTGATGCTCCGACCCTCAAGGCTGCCATTCGCCGCGCAACGATAGCCAACTTGTTTGTTCCGGTTTGCGGAGGTTCCGCCTTCAAGAACAAGGGCGTGCAAGGATTGCTGGATGCCGTGGTGGACTACCTCCCCTCTCCGCTGGAGGCGAAGACGGCGACGGTGACTTCGACCATCTCCTCCGGGTTGGATGAGAATGGCTATGAGATCTTCGAGAAGAAGGAAATCATCCCGTCGGATGAGGACAAGCCGATTGCTTTGGCATTCAAGTTGTGGGCGGATAAGTTCGTAGGATCGCTGGTGTTCATCCGCGTGTACACGGGCGTCATCCGTAAGGGAGACACGGTCTACAACCCCCGCACGCGCAAACGCGAGCGTGTGGGACGTCTGTTGCAGATCCAGGCCAATGTTCATACAGACGTGGATGAGGTGTTTTCCGGGGATATAGCCGCGATCGTGGGTTTGAAGAACGCGACCACGGGCGACACGTTGGCGAGCGATGATTTCGACTACACGCTCGAGCCGCCGACCTTCCCGGATACGGTGATATCCATGGCTGTGGAGCCGCTCACCAAGGCGGACCAGGAGAAGATGAGCAACGCTCTCCAGCGACTCTCTGCCGAGGATCCCACCTTCCGCGTCAAGACCGATGAGGAAACGGGACAGACCATTATTGCCGGCATGGGCGAGCTGCACCTCGATATCATCGTGGATCGCTTGAAACGCGAGTTCAAGGTGGAAGCCAACACCGGCAAACCTCAGATTGCCTACCGCGAAACGATCACCAAATCTGCCGATCACGTGCAGGGTAAACTCGTCAAGCAGAGCGGCGGTCGTGGTCAGTACGGCGATGTCATCATTGATATGCGTCCCGGAGAGCGTGGAAGTGGCCTGAAGATCGCCAACAAGGTGGTCGGAGGTGCCATTCCGAAGGAGTACATGAACGCCGTGTACGCCGGGTTGAATGAGGCAATGAACTCCGGTATCGTGGCAGGTTATCCGGTGGAAGATGTAGAGGTGGACGTTGTTGACGGATCTTACCACGAAGTGGACTCCAATGAGAATGCCTTCAAGATGGCGGCTATCTTCGCGATGAAGAACGCATTTGCCAAGTGCGCTCCGGTGCTCCTGGAGCCCATCATGAGCGTGGAGGTGGTGACTCCGGCAGAGAACCAGGGTGACATCATGGGCGACCTCAATCGCCGCCGTGCCCAGGTGAACAGCATGGAGCACAAGGGGAGCGAGTGCGTCCTCACCGCCTCCGTCCCGCTTGCCGAGATGTTCGGCTACTCTACCGACATTCGTACCCTCTCCAAAGGTCTGGCTTCCTACTCCATGGAGCCCTCTCACTTTGAGCAGGTGCCGCCCAACCTTGTCGCCCAAATCGTCAAGGCACGTGGTGGCAACACCAAGTAAACCCGAATTATTATTAACCCAAAACATAACCGCACGTTCATGCAAAGTCCTAAAATCCGCATTCGACTTCGCGCCTTCGACAGCCGGGCTATCGACCGATCCGCTTCCGAGATCGTGGAGACAGCCAAGCGCACCGGGGCGAAAGTAGCCGGGCCGATTCCTTTGCCGACTCGTATCGAGAAGTTCTCTGTGAACCGCTCGGTTCGTGTCAATAAGAAATCAGCAGATCAATTTGAGATCCGCACCCACAAGAGGTTGCTCGATATCGTCGAGCCCACCTCCCGCACCGTGGAGGAACTCAAGAAGCTCAACCTGCCGGCAGGCGTTGATATCACGATCAAGATTTAACTCCTAACCTGATATACTGACATGTCTTTGGGATTAATTGGAAAGAAAATCGGCATGACCCGCGTCTTCAACCAGGAGACCGGGGCCATGATTCCCGTCACCGTCATCCGCGTGGGCGATAATGTCTTTGCCCAGATCAAGACTGCCGAAAAGGATGGTTATAACGCCGTGCAGGTGGCCTACGGCTCCAAAAAGGAGAGCAGATTGACCCGCCCGGTGGCAGGTCACTACAAGAAACTCGGCATAGCTCCCGCTGAGGAGTTGCACGAGTTCCGCGTGACCGCTGAGGAGTTGCCTCAGGAAGGAACGACTCATCCCGGATGCGACCTCTTTGCCGAAGGTGCCTGGGTGGACGTCATCGGCACGAGCAAAGGCAAGGGTTTCCAGGGTGTGATGCGCAGACACAACTTCCACGGTTCACCCATGACTCACGGTAGCATGATGCATCGCCGCACCGGTGGTGTGGGCGCTTGCGCCACTCCGTCTCGCGTATGGAAAGGGCAGAAGATGCCCGGACGCATGGGGAACGAACGCAAGACTGTTCAAAACCTGAAGGTTGTGCAGGTGCGTAAAGAGGACAAGGTGTTGCTCATTTCCGGACCCGTTCCCGGCGCAAAGGGCAGCTGCGTTGTCATCCGCCCTGCTAAGAAGAAGAGCACTAAATAAGAAGTCGAACCTAGGAGAACCTATCTATGTCCGCAAAAGAACTAACATTAGAAGCTGCGCACGAGGCTAACATCGTGACCGTCGGAGCCGATAAGGGCACGCAGGCGGTCCACGATCTCATCGTGGCGTACCACGCTAACCGCCGTCAAGGCAGCGCCTGCACCAAGACGCGTGCCGAGGTTTCCGGCAACAACAAGAAAATCTACCGCCAGAAAGGGACGGGTAACGCACGCCACGGCGATAAGCGAAGCCCGATTTTTGTGGGTGGTGGCGTCGTGTTCGGTCCGAAGCCGAGAGACTACTCCAAAAAAGTCAACCGCAACGTCCGCAAGCTGGCGCTCCGCCGCGTGATGGGGGATATCCTCTCGGGAGGCAAGGTGCTGACGGTTCCGGGATTCAGCATCGAGGACGGCAAGACGAAGAGTTTTGTCAAGGCCGTGAAGGAGGTGGTCGAGGAGCCTCGGAAGGTGCTCATCATCGCAAACGAATTTGACGAGCTTACAAAGAGAGCCGGTCGCAATGTGGCGGATGTTTTGCTCATGAGTGCCGCTGAGGTTAACATTGAGCACCTGCTCAACGCAGGAAAAGTCGTCATCGTTGAATCTGCTCTGGAAACCATAGCTAACCGCACGAAATAACCATGAACGATATCCATGAAGTAATCAAGCGGCCGCGCGTATCTGAGAAAGCGACCCTGCTGCACGAAAAGACCGGGGAGGTTGTGTTCGAGGTAGCGGTGGAGGCCACGAAGGTAGAGATACGACAGGCTGTGGAGAAGCTGCTTGGCAAAAAAGTAGCATCCGTACGCACCGCAAATTATGACGGCAAGGAGCGCCGCAAGCGCACCAAGAACCACGGAGTAACCCCGGCTTGGAAAAAGGCATACGTTAAACTTGCCGCCGGAGAAGAATTAGAGCTGGTCTGAACCAATACCGGCAGGAACCATTAACAAGAAAGTAAGCTATTATGTCCCTCAAGTCATTTAAGCCTACCACACCGTCCAACCGCTACAAGGTGTTGCCCTCCTTCGACGAGATCACAAAGTCTCGCCCGGAAAAGAGTCTCTTGGAACCGTTGCGTAAAAGCGGTGGACGCAACAACAACGGACGTATCACGACTCGTCACATCGGCGGTGGTCACAAGCGCCACTACCGTTTGGTGGACTTCTGTCGCACGCGTCACGAGGCAGCCAAGGTGCTGGCTGTGGAGTATGATCCGAATCGTACCTGCCGCATTGCGCTTGTGCAGTACAAGGATGGCGCCAAGAGCTACATCCTCGCTCCGGTGGGGTTGAACGTCGGAATGACGGTGCAGAGCGGTGAAGATGTGGCTCCCAAGGTTGGCAACGCGATGCCGCTCAAGAAGGTCCCCCTCGGCACGGCGATCCACAACATCGAGATCCGTCCGGGATCCGGCGGCAAAATCGCCCGCTCGGCGGGGCAGCAGGCTGTCCTCTCCAACCGCGATGGCGACTACGCGCTTGTAAAGATGCCCTCCGGGGAAGTGCGTCGCTTCCGTGTGGAGTGCTACTGCACCATCGGTCAGGTGGGCAACACACAACACATGAACGAATCCTCCGGTAAGGCGGGACGTACCCGTTGGATGGGTGTTCGTCCGACCGTGCGCGGTATGTGCATGAACCCGGTTGATCACCCGAACGGCGGTGGTGAAGGTAAGTCGAAGTCCGGCGGTGGACGCCAGCACCTCAAGTCCCCGTGGGGACACGTGAAGGGTCAAAAGACTCGCCGCATCCGCAAGCCGAGCGATACGTTCATCGTTCAGAGACGCAAGACCAAGTAAATGTAACCTTTAACTTAGAATATCAACAATGGGACGTTCCCTCAAAAAAGGTCCGTTTGTCAGCCAATCATTGCTGGACAAAGTCGACAAGCAGCTGCAGAGCGGTGACCGTAAGCCGATCAAAACATGGAGTCGCGCATCAATGGTGGTTCCTGATTTTGTGGGGCTCACTTTCCTCGTGCACTCCGGGAAGAACTTCGCCACGGTGTACGTGACGGAGAATATGGTGGGTCACAAGCTCGGTGAGTTTGCTCCGACGCGTATCTTCAAGGCGCACGGAGGCATCGGCAAGAAGTAATGAGCTGATCGGCACATTCACGAAACAACAGATAATTTTCCCATGGTCACTATCCCCCAAATCGCACGTCGAGTGGTGCTCCTGTTAGGAGGAGCATCCGCCTTGGTGTGCGCTGCGGAGGCCGATCGTGGAACACAACACAAGATCTCACAACTTGAGAAGCAAGTGGCAACCCTGCGCGAAAGCTACGCCCTGGCTAGGACGGATGCCGACCAAGCTCGCAAGCAGCTGCGTGATATACGCAGTCGCCTTGAGGCGCTGGGGGGCGCTGCTCTCGGGGAGAGTGAGGAGCGCATCATTGACACGGCAGCTCAGCTCGAGGCCACTCGAGAGGAGCTCGATATGCTGCGTCAAGCTGCCGTCAAGCTGTCTGCCGCTATCAGCGCCTACATGAACGGCGCTCTGGTGGAAGATGCCGCGGCTCGTCAAGCGCTGGAGGCAGCCCTGCGTGAGCAGGAGGTTGCCCTCGGAATGCGTATGGCGCCGCAGGATGCTTTAGCCGGCACCCCGGAAGAAGCGCAGGTCTTGAGTATCGACTCAGAGTCGGGTCTCATTGTCATCAATGCTGGCAGGGAGGCTCGGGTGCGCGTCGGCATGCCTATGGAGATCACCCGCGGGGATCAGATCATCGCGCGGGCGATCGTCACAGATGTGCGCAAGAAAATCTCGGGAATGCTGGTACAACAGCACCTCAACCGCTCACTCTCCGTCAATGTGGGGGATCGTGTGTCTGTCACAACCAATAATTAAACGACAACAATGGAAGTCAAAGCAATATGCAAAAATGCGCGCATCTCAGCCAAGAAGATGCGGGACATAGCAGCAGCTGTGCAGGGGATGCCGGTTGCTCAGGCGATTGACGTGCTGAGCTACTCTCCGAAGAAAGGAGCCTACCTGATCAACAAAACGATCAAGTCTGCCGTAGCGAACGCGGAAAATAACAACGGACTTGCCGCCGATGAGCTTGTGCTCAAAAGTGTGCGGGTGGATGAAGGCATGACCTTCCGGCGCACGATGCCGCGTGCCCGCGGGTCTGCTAACGTGATTCGCAAGAGAACGGCGCACATTACCGTCGTCGTCGCCGACGAAGAGGCATAAGGTAACCTTAACCACAACAGAATAATGGGACAAAAAGTAAATCCGATCGGGTTCCGTCTCGCCGTGACAAAAGACTGGCGCTCCAAGTGGTACGCCACCGGAAAGGACTACGCCACCAAACTTCACGAGGACCTCAAGATCCGCAAGTTTATCAAAGATTACACGGTCAAGCTGAACAGCGACCTCAAGGGTAGCTCCCCCGCCATCTCGCGCATCGTCATTGAGCGCGCATGGAACAGCGTCCGTGTTACCATATCAACCGCCCGCCCAGGTCTCGTTATCGGACCCAAAGGCAAGTACATTGAGGAGATGACCGCCGAGCTCACCAAGCTCTGTGGAGGCGCCCAGGTGAAACTGGATATCATGGAGATCCGTCAGCCTGAACTGGACGCCCAACTGGTGGCGGAGAACATCGCAACCCAGCTGGAGCGCCGTGTTTCGTTCCGCCGTGCCATGAAGCGCGCTGTCCAAGTGGCCATGGATTTCGGAGCGGATGGCATTCGTGTCCGTTGCGCCGGTCGTCTGGGTGGAGCGGATATAGCTCGGGCAGAACAGTACCGCGAGGGTAAGGTCCCTCTGCAGACTCTGCGAGCCCCCATTGATTACGGGTTTGCCGAGGCTCGTACGCTCTACGGGCTTATCGGAGTAAAGTGCTGGATCAACAAGAGAGCAGACCTTGGTATGACGGCTGCCGGAGGTCGCTCCGGCGCTCGCGCGCCTCGACCACGTCGTGATCGGGACAATAATTCCCGTCGGGATGCCTGATGGCGAGAAACTCTAACAAAGGAAAGGAGAAAAGACTATGCCTTTAATGCCAAAACGAGTCAAGGGAAACTTGCGCAAGATGCACCGCGGCAACCGCGGGGGTAACGCGACGAGTGGGGATTATGTAGCATTTGGTGACTTCGGGTTGCAAGTGCTGACGCGTGGTTGGGTGACCAATAACCAGATAGAAGCCTGCCGTGTGGCGATCAATCGTTACCTTCGCCGTCGCGGACGCGTTTATATTCGGATATTCCCGCAAAAATCCTTCACGAAGCGTCCGCCGGACACCCGTATGGGTAAGGGCAAGGGAGCTGTGGAGGGCTGGGTGGCTGTCTGTCGTCCGGGCAACATCATGTTCGAGGTAGGAGGAGTTACCGAGTCCGCCGCGAGAGAGGCTCTACGCCTGGCTTCCAACAAGTTGGGCATCCGCACTCGTTTCGTTTATCGCCAGGGAGTGGAGCCCCAAGCTTAAGTAGTTGAATGAACACCAAACCTCTACAAAGAATATGCCTGTAAAAAAAGCAAAAGACTTTCGCGGGATGAGTTCTAAAGAGCTTGCCGCCCATATACACAGTCTCCGTAAGGAGCTCTTCAGCCTGCGACTTAAACAAGGAGCGGGTACTCTGGAAAATAATCAGCAGTTGCGCCTCCTGCGCAAGGAAATAGCTCGCGCTATGACGGTGCAGGGCGAAGGAGCGGCTCCTTTGGCTCCCTCTCCCTCTGCTGACGAGGAGAAATAATCACCCTAACGTATGATTGAGTATGAACGAAGAAACCAATACAACCAAACCGCAGGGGCTGCGTAAGACTCGCGTGGGAGTTGTTGTTTCCACCAAGATGACCAAAACCATCGTGGTGGAGTACGTGGCGCGAGTACCTCATCCGGTGTTCAAGAAGATCGTGAAGCGCAGTAAGAAGTACTACGCGCATGACGAGAAGGAGATAGCCAAGGAAGGGGATACCGTACGCATCCGTGAGACTCGTCCGCTCTCTGCGCTGAAGCGCTGGGAGCTGGTCGAGGTAATCAAACACTAATGTCAAAGAAAGGAGATTTGTAATATGCTTCAGATGGAATCACTCGTGCAGGTGGCGGATAACACCGGCGCTCGCACGGCCAAGATGATAGGCGTCATAGGCAAGGCGACGGATCAGGCACATATCGGCGATATTATCACCTGCCACATCCGTGAGTCCATACCGACGGCTGCCGTTAAGAAAGGAACCGTGGTGAAGGCTGTGGTGGTGCGTACGTCCGCCCCCATTCGCCGTGATGATGGCTCTGTGCTGCGGTTTGATTCAAACGCAGTAGTGTGCATCGACAAGGATAACAACCCGCGCGGCACCCGTATCTTCGGACCCGTCGCCCGCGAGCTTCGCGAGAAAGGCTTCATGAAGATTGTGTCCTTGGCGCCGGAAGTGCTTTAAGGTAACATCAATCCTTTTTTCAGTCGGCATCTCTCACGAGAGATGCCGATTTTTTTTAAAGATTTGTCACACCAACAACCTGCCCACGATTGTTCCAACCACCTTCGCGCTTACTTCTCCTCCCCGCAGGAAGCAAACTCAGCAAGACGGCATGGCGTAAGCACAGACCTTTCTATCCAACAATCCGCATTATTTTCAAAATTCCCCTTCGCTTTCGCCCCGCCTCCACGCGCCTCCGGCGCGCGAACATACACATCGTAAATCGTAAATCGTAAATCATTGTCATCCCATAGGAAAATGTGAAGGGATAAAAAAATGGTGTTTGCCCTTTGACCCGATTACA
>CANQYL010000031.1 GCA_947628035.1 uncultured Akkermansia sp.
GGCATGCGCGCCATGCTGCTGCAGTTGGAGGAGTGGCTGGCCAAGATCACGGGCTTCGCGGCGGTTTGCTTGCAGCCGAACTCCGGCGCGGCGGGTGAATACGCCGGTCTGCTCACCATTCACCGTTACCAGGTGGCGCAGGGCGAAGGTCACCGCCATGTCTGCCTCATCCCCACCTCCGCGCACGGCACCAACCCCGCTTCCTCCGCCATGGCAGGATTGACCGTGGTGCCGGTGAAGTGCGATGACATGGGCAATATCGACATCGATGACCTGCGTCGTCTTGCCGAAGAAAACCGCGAGGACTTGGCCGCACTCATGGTCACGTACCCCTCCACCCACGGGGTGTACGAGGCGGGGATTGCCGAGATTTGCAACATTGTGCATGCCAACGGCGGACAAGTTTACATGGACGGCGCCAACATGAACGCGCAGTGCGGACTCACGAACCCCGGCACGATCGGAGCGGATATCTGCCACCTCAACCTGCACAAGACCTTTGGCATGCCGCATGGCGGCGGCGGTCCCGGCGTGGGACCCATCTGCTGCGCGCAGCACCTCGCCCCCTATCTTCCCGGTCATCTGCACGATGACCGCAGACGCACGCAGGGAGCGGTCTCATCGGCTGAGTTTGGTTCGGCGGCGGTGGATCCCATCACGTGGATGTACATCGCGATGATGGGCAGTGAGGGACTGAAACACGCTTCGCAGGTTGCTATCCTCAGCGCGAATTACGTGGCGCACAGGCTGGCGGACTACTTCCCCACGCTCTACGCCGGAAAGAACGGTCTGGTCGCGCACGAGTGCATTCTGGACACCCGACCGATGATTCACAAGAGCGGTCTCACCGTGGATGACATAGCCAAGCGTCTCATGGACTACGGCTTCCACGCGCCAACGATGAGTTTTCCGGTGCATGACACGCTGATGGTGGAGCCCACGGAATCGGAGAGCAAGGTGGAGCTGGATCGCTTTGTCGAGGCGATGGTCCACATCCACGCCGAGATGATGGCTGTGGCGGATGGGCTGGTGCCCGCGAGGGACAATGTGCTGGACAACGCTCCGCACACCGCACAGGAGGTAGCCGGCGACAAGTGGGCGCACCCCTACTCACGCAGCGCCGCCGCTTTCCCCGTTCCCGGTCTGCGCCTGCACAAGTTCTGGCCCGGTTGCTCGCGCGTGGACAACACCTACGGCGACCGCAACTTCTGCTGCACCTGCGACACCCTCTCCCTCAGCGAAGGCGAGGATGGTTAGGACGAGCTGTGAAATAATATATATCAGCTATTTCTTCGGTGGATTTATTGATGAATTGTTGGAAAAGCGCCCTCAAATCAACCCATTTGAGGTAATTCTTGGTGGAATCATGTGCTGACAGTTCCGCAATTGAATGGTACAAATTGTAACCATCGACAAAGAAAGCGACTTTTTTCTTTGCAGGAGCTGACATAGGGGAGAGAAAAAATAAAAACCCCGTCAGGACGCACCCAACGGGGGGGGGGGGGGGGGGCCAGGGTGATTCCCCAGCGGATGACTGTATCCCTTTTACAATGATATTCACAATCAGTCAAGCATAAAATCACCGTCTTTGCACTGGATGTTGACATTCAATTTATGAGGACAAAAGGCACTTATGCACACCGGAACGTTGTAGCTGAAACGTTCACGAGATGGAAGAGATGCATTCGAAGGGAAAAGAGGGTAGAAATTAACACTTGCGTTGCAAGGCGCGGGAGTGTACGATGGAGCTATGGCAGATGAATCCCACAGAGCGGAGAGCAAGGAGCCACGGGAGGGAGTGCAAGCGGTCATTTTTATAGGAGCGAGTGCGATATCGATGATGGTGGCTGAGTCCGGTGAGGGTGGGGTGCGGGTGCTGGATGTGCTCAGCCAGCCCATCGAGCTGGCGCAGGACGTTTTTGCGGGGGGTGTGATACGGCGTGAGACGATGGAGCGCTGTGTGCAGATCATCCGGGAGTACAGTGGATTGTTGCGAGAGTACGGGGAGGATGTGCCTCTGCGGTTATTTGCGAGCAACGTGCTCATGGGGATGCGGTCGATGGACAGCGTGGTGAATCGCTTGCTGAATTCATGCGGGCTGCACATGGAGGTGCTGGATGACGGGGAGATGACGCGCCTGCTCTACCTCAACATGAAAGAGCTGCTCGAGCGGAGACCGGAGCTGTCGGAGCAGAAAGTGCTTGTGCTGCATGTGGGACCGGGCAACACGCGTCTGCTCCTTTTCGACCACGGACGCATCACTTACTACGCCAGTTATCGCATGGGGGCGCATCGCACCGGGGTGAGCATAGGAGACACCTCCTTCGGCGGACCGGAGCATGAATGCAGCCTCATTCGCGAGCACATCCGCGGAGTGGTGGAGCAGCTTCACCACGATGCTGAGGAAGCCATCCCGACTCCCCCAGCCACCATGGTCGTGTACGGTCCGGACTTCCACCGCATCCACGCTCCGCTTTTCGGCTCCGACGATGTGAAGAGTACGGACCTCAGCCGGCTGGTGCAGCAGATAGCGGCGTTGCCGCAGGCGCAGCGCATGGAGCGGTACGAAGAGGATTATGCGAACGTGGGATCCTTGTTGCCATCGGCGGTGATTTTCCTTTCGGTGGCACAGGAGTTCGGGGTGGATACACTCCTCTTCCCGCAGGAGGAATACAGTGGCGCTTTCCTGCGCAGTTTGTTGCCCTCCCAAAAGGATGATTTTGCCTTGGAGCAGGAGGTGATTCACTTCTCGCTCTTGTTGGCAAACCGCTACAAGGTGGATCGGGCGCACGCCCAACACGTGCGAAAATTGGCCATTTCTCTCTTTGACCAATTGCAGTCGCTGCACGGGCTCAGTCGCCACGAACGCCTGCTGCTGAAAGTGGCGGCCATCCTGCATGAAGTGGGCACTTTTATCAACCCCAAGGCGCACCATCGCCACGGACAATATATCATCCTCAACTCGGAGATATTCGGCCTTTCGCGTAAGGATGTAGAGGTGATCGGTATGCTCGCGCGCTACCATCGTCACGGCTTCCCCACCACGGAGGATCGCTCGTACGCCGAGTTGGATCAGACAGCTCGTCTGCGTGTGCAGAAACTGGCCGCCATCCTGCGTGTGGCAGATGCCATGGAACGCGCCCATTCTCACCGCATCTCCCAATTTTCCGTGCGTTTCAACAACCGCCGTCTCGAGTTGGTGGTGAGCGGGGTTCATGACCTCACGATTGAAAACCTCGCCCTGCGCTCCAAGGCAGATCTCTTTACCACCATTTTCGGCTACGACGTGCAGATGGTTCATGAATGAGGTGAGAGGGTGCACGGGTTGAACGGAATGCATACAGAATGATAACAGCGTATCAGGAATTGTTGGACTGGCAGAAGCGAGCTTCTCGGCAGAAACAGAGACGCGTCGTGCTGGATCTGGAGGCCGACAGCTTGCACCGGTATCGCGAAAGACTTTGCCTCATCCAGTATGCGGATGAACAGGGTGTGGAAATTATCGATCCTCTGGCGTTGAACGAGGAGATGCACCCCTTCTGCGAGTGGCTCACGGGGGCGGAGGTTTGGATGCACGGCGCCGATTATGACATGAGTCTCCTGATGGGAGCCTACGGTGTGCTGCCCAAGCTGATCCTAGATACACAGGTTGCGGCGCGATTGCTCGGACATGAGCAGTTCGGTCTTGCCTCCCTCGTGGAACATTACTTTGGCATCACCCTCAGCAAAAAAAATCAAAAGGCAGACTGGGGACGCCGCCCCATCTCGCCGGACATGGAACGTTACGCTCAGGACGACGTCATCTACATGTTGGACATGGCGGATCTCATGGTGGAGGAACTGCGCAGACTCGACCGCTACGACTGGTTTCTTGAGAGCTGTGAATTTAACATGATGCGCGCGCGCCAGAGCAAACATCTCCCGCGCGTGCCGTGGCGCATCAAAGGAAGTGGGAAATTGGAACGTCGAGGATTAGCCGCTTTGCGGCAGCTCTGGCGTTGGCGCGAGATGGAGGCGGAAATCATCGACCGCCCGCCTTTCAAGGTGTGTCTCAACGAGGACCTGTTGCGCTGGAGTGAGCAGATTCAGAATTTCAATCCGGTTAGTCCCATGCCGCATGGACCCTCTCCGCGGACAGCCCTCTTTCGTCGTGCCCTGCGCGAGATCTTCAGCATGGATGAGGAAGAGTATCCCCTCCTCCTCACCCGCAAGCGCAAAACCTCCCCGCTGCACCCCGAATCTGTCATCGACGGCTTGATCGAGAAGCGGGATGCCATCGCCGTCGAATTGGGAATTGATCCTGCTCTTGTCGCCTCACGCGCCCAGCTTGAGCAGTCCTCCTTCACCCAATACGATGCTTCCCCCGAGGGGCTCATGCGCTGGCAACGCCGGTTGCTCGGTCTACCGTGCTGATGGTGCAGAGTCATCGCCGGGTTCACGGCAGACGTGCTCTTTTGCGTCGATTTGTAGGGTAAACGCATTTGAGAGAAGCTCATTAACGGAGAGAATGCTCTTATTGATTGATATCATAGTATATACGCATCAAAAATCGTGATAATCAGCGATCATCATGATGACGACTTTGGAGAACCCTCCTGCGTACGTTGATGATTCAAAAAAAATCTGCGCAACGCGCACATTATCAACAAATCGTAAATCGTAAATAGGCAAACGCATTTCCAATGCGTTTGCCCTGTGCCGATTTGCGGTTGATTTTCATAGAGAAAGATGATAGAAAGAGGCATGATAATGGAAATGATCAGCACGAGGGAAGGGATGGTGGTTGTGGCGGGGATGGTTCTTTTAGGGGCGCTCTTGTTGGGCTGGCTGATGGGAATGCTGTGCGCGCGACCGAGGAGAGCGCGGCTTGAGGCCGAGGTGAATTTCCTCGAGAGAGAAAAGGAGGGAATGGCGCAACGCCTGGAGGAGATGCGGGCTCAGAGAGAGTCGGATAACGGAGCCTCGAAAAATGCCTTTGAATCCCTCTCCGCCAAGTTGCTGGAAGAGAGTTCGAGCAAGTTGAAGACGTCGAATAAGGAACAGATGGACGCTCTGCTCACGCCGCTGCACCGGCAGATAGAAAGCTTGGGTCGTTCGCTGCATGACTCGAACGTGACGCAGGCCGTGAACAAGAAAAGCTTTGAAGAGCTCATTAAGCAGATGATGGAAAAAACGGACCTCCTCTCGACGGATGCGACGAATCTGGCGCGTGCGCTCAAAGGGGACTCGAAAGTGCAGGGCGATTGGGGTGAGCTCGTGCTGGAGAGGATGTTGGAGGAGTCCGGTCTGCGCCGCGATGAGGAGTACTACGTGCAGGAGGATCACGTGGGGGATGACGCCAAGCACTACAGACCGGACGTGGTGGTGCGTTTCCCGGACAAGCGTTGCGTGGTGATTGATTCCAAGGTTTCACTCACGGCGTACACGATGTACATGAGCACGCAGGATGACGCGCAGAGACAGAAGTACCTCGCGGATCACGTGGCATCTGTGCGCCATCACATTGATGAACTGTGGGAAAAAGATTACAGCGGAATTGTTAAGGAGAGCGTGGGGTATGTGCTGATGTTCATTCCGAACGAGGCTTCGTACATAGCGGCGTTGCAGATGCGTCCGGATCTGCCGATGGAGGGGTACAAGAAGCGCGTGTTGCTCATCAGCCCGTCGAATCTGATCATGGCGCTGCAGCTCGTGTACCACCTCTGGCAGAAGGAGAGGCAGACGCGCAACGTGGAATCCATCTTCAAGAAAGCGTCGGCCATTTATGACAAGGCCGCTTTGGTACAGGAGAGCTTTGAGGAAATAGGTAAACACTTGGACAAGGCAGCCGAGGCGTATCGCCAAGCGCAAGATCGCTTCAATGCCGGCAAGGGCAACTTCGCCCGCCAGCTCGAGGATCTCCGCACCATGGGCGTCTCGCCGAACAAAAACCTCAAGCTCGCAGATGATCAAGCCGAGCTCGACCTCGAGACGCAGGATGCGTGATTGACCGGATCACGCCTGATTGAAAAGCGAGTGAACTTCTGCGAGAAAGGCGTCGGCCAGCATGGCTCGCGCTTCGGTTTCGTTGATGCCGCGTGAGAGCAGGTAGAAAAGTTGCTCCGGGTCGATGGGTGCGCTCGCCGAGCCGTGCGAGCAGCGGACGCGGTCAGTGAGGATTTCCAGCCCGGGGAGGGAATGTACCGTGGCGTCCGGACTGAGGAGGAGGTTGAGGTTGGAGAGGTAGGAGTCCGACTCATGCGCGCCGGGCTGCACGCGTATGTTGCCGCCGAAGATGGCGGTGGCGTCGGCATCCACGATATTTTTGTAGAGGAGTCGACTCTTGGCGCCGGGTGAGGTATGGAGCTGGCGCGTGCGTTGGTCGAGCCATTCACCGCCGTTCAGACGGTTAGCGGAGAGGAGGAGGAGATCCGCTGCGGTAGCGGAGAGGAGAGCCGTTGTTTCCTCTCGTGCCCAGAGGTGATGGTTGTACGTGGTGAGTTGGCGGACGCATGAGTTCTCCGCGCAGGAGATGCGGGAGATGTTCAGCGCGCGCGAGGACCCGGAGCCGAGCTCGCGTAGTTCGAGTCGCAGCGTGGCTCCGGGGTGCACCGTGTAGGAGCGCAGGGCGACCAGTGCGGAGTCCTGGGTGTACTCGTGTTCTTCAATGATGTGGATGTGCGCACCGGGGAGAACTTCCACGTGGATTCCCGCGCAGGTGAGCGTTCGGGCTGCACAGCGGATACGGATGGGGTGTTCTTCGGCGTCGGTATTCTCCGGGATGCGCAGGACAAGGGTGGAGCCCAGGCGTTGCAGGGCGAGACACTCGATGAACTCGGAGCCAATGGAGACTCCTCCGAAAGTATCCTGCGGCGGCTGAGGACAGAGCCAATCCGTCGGAGCATCGCAGGAAAGCAGACCGGTCTCGTCTGCCGCCTCGGGTGAGTTGAAACGGGCGATAAGATCCCGCGCGAAGGATTGGGGACGCCCGAAGCGCCAATCTTCGTTGAGTCGGTCCGGCGGGGTTGTCGTCGCTGCCGGAAGATGTTGGCGAGTGGCGCTCATCCTACGGAGTCCTCCATTTCTAAGTCAATGAGGCGGCGGAGCTCCACGGAGTACTCCATGGGAAACTCGTTGACCAAGTCGTTGATAAAGCCATTCACAGCGAGACTCATGGCCTGCGCCCTCGTGAGTCCGCGCTGCTGCATGTAGAAGAGCATCTCCTCGTCCACTTGGGAGACGGAGGCCTCGTGTTGCACGGCGGAGGAATCGCCGTGCACAGTGATGGCGGGATAGGTGTCCGTGCGGCTGTGGGAGTGCAGCAGCAGGGCGTCGCATTCCGTGTGGTTGCGGCAGTTGCCCATCCCCGGCAGCACATTCACCTCGCCGCGGTAGCTTGCGCGTCCCTTGCCGATGGAGATCGACTTCGCGATGATGTTGGATGTCGTGCGGGGGGCGGCGTGGATCATGCGGGCGCCGGTATCCTGCAACTGACCGTCGCGAGCGATGGAAATGCTCACCACCTCGCCGCGGGCGTGCGGACCGCGCAGGAGGACGGCCGGGTACTTCATGGTGACGCCGGAGCCGATGTTGCAGTCGATCCAGCGGATCTGCGCGCCCTCCATGGCGAGACCGCGTTGGATGACCAGGTTGTACACGTTTTGCGCCCAATTTTGCACGGTGACATACTGGATTTTGGCGCCGGGGAGAGCGACGAGTTCAACCACGCCGGAGTGGAGGGTGGCGGTGTCGTATTTCGGCGCGGTGCAGCCCTCCATGTACATGAGCTCGGCTCCCTCGTCCGCGATGATGAGGGTGCGCTCAAACTGTCCGAGACTCTCGGAATTGATGCGAAAGTAAGCTTGCAGCGGCTGAGCGAGTTTCACCCCCTTCGGCACGTAGATGAAGGACCCCCCGGAAAATGCGGCGTGGTTGAGCGCGGAAAACTTGTTGTCGCCCATTGGGATGACCTTGCCGAACCACGGACGAAAGATGGCTGCATGGCGAGTGAGCGCTTCTGTCGAGTTGGTGAAGATCACTCCCTTGGCGGAGAGCTCGGCGCGCATGTTGTTGTACGCCGTTTCTGAATCATACTGGGCATCCACGCCGGCGAGGAAGGCGCGCTCCTGCTCCGGAACGCCGAGCCGCTCGAAGGTGCGCTTCACCTCGTCCGGCACATCCTCCCACCGGCGTTGCGGAGCCGTGGTCTGCGCGAGGTAGTACCGGATGCGTTCGAAATCCAGTCCGGCGATTTCCTGAGGCGCCCAGTGCATGGGCATGGGCATCTCGCGGAATTTCTTGAGCGCCGTCTTGCGAAACTCGCGCAGCCAGTCGGGTTCTCCCTTGGCGTCGCTGATGTAGTCGATGGTGGCCTCCGTCAGCCCATAGCCGGCATCCAGGGCGTTGTTCTCCGGAAAGGAGAAGTCACCGCGGGTGTCGCGTGGGGGAAGTTGACGCTGAAGCTCATTGCTCATTTTTCAGGAAATCAAAGCCGTGCTCCTCAATGTAATCGACCAGGTCGCGTCCCCCCGTCCTCACGATGCGACCTCGGGAGAATATGTGAACGACGTCCGGTGTGATGTAGTCGAGCAGCCGCTTGTAATGCGTGATGATGAGGAAACTACGGAAGGGCGCGCGCATGGCGTTCACCCCGTCGGATACGATGCGCAGGGCATCCACATCCAGTCCGCTGTCGGTTTCATCCAAGATGGCGTACTTGGGCTCCAACATGAGCATCTGCAGCACATCGTTGCGCTTCTTTTCACCGCCGGAAAAGCCCTCGTTGACGGAGCGCGCTGTCATCTTGGCATCCATGCCGAGTTGTTGCATCCGGGCGCGCAGTTGCTTGTAGAAAGCGACGACATCGGGCTCCTCGCCTTGGGGGAGGCGAGCCTTCAGAGCAGCGCGCAGGAAGTTGGCGTTGCTCACGCCGGGCACCTCGGCCGGGTACTGAAAAGCGAGGAAGAGGCCGGCGCGGCTGCGTTCGTCCACGCTCATGGCAAAGAGATCCTGCCCATCCAGCTCGGCGCTGCCTCCGGTGACTTCATAGTCGGGGTGTCCGCAGAGTACTTTGGAAAGAGTGCTCTTGCCGGAGCCGTTGGGACCCATGACGGCGTGGACTTCGCCGGCGGGGAGTTCGAGATCAACACCGCGCAAAATTTCCGCCCCGTCCTTGACACGCGCGTGGAGGTTTCGGATGATGAGGCTCATAGCAGAAAGCGGGACGGGTAGCGGTTTATTTCAGCGCATCAAAGGCTCCCTTGAAGAAGTAGTAGCCCCAGCCCCAATCCGGGTCGCCGCTCCAGTCCGGGTCGTAATGATGCCGCGGACGCAGGAAGCGCTCTGGGTGCGGCATGAGTCCCATGGCGCGACCGGAGGGGTCCTGAAGACCGGCGATGCGCAGCTCGGATCCGTTGTGGTTATCCGCGTATTGGAGAGCGACGCAACCGTTGTCGAGGTATTTTTGAGCGTCGCCGGGTTCGCAGACGAGGCGTCCCTCGGCGTGGGCGGAGGGCAGTTCAAATTCCCGTGGGAGGTACTGAGTGAAAGGGCAGGTGGAAGAGACCTTCACGAGGCGATCCCACATGCACTCAAAGCGCTCGGATTTGTTCCAGATAAGAGAAGCGTGCGGGAGGATGCCGAGTTTCGTGAGAATCTGGAACCCATTGCAGATGCCGAAGAGGAAACCGCCGTCGGCGTGGTGCTTTTGCAGGGCATCGCCGAGGAAGCGTTCCGTCTCCAACTGAGCGAGGCGTCCGCTCATCACGTAGTCCCCGTAGGAGAAGCCACCGGAAAAGACGACCAGTTGCGCTTTCTTTACATGAGCCGGTGTGGCGGTGGCGATGGGTTGCACCTGCGTGGAAAAGCCGGCGGCGCAGAGTGCGCGCTCCGTCTCTACGTCGCAGTTCGTTCCGGGGTATTTAAGCAAGAGAGCGTGAGGCATGGCGTGCAAATCAATAGTAAGGGGTGAGTCCGTGTTTCCAGATGTGCTTGAGATCCGCGATGCTCGCCTGCAGCACGGTCTTTCCTCCTGCCGTCAGAGTCAGCTGTCCGTCCGAGGTGGCATGACCGATTCGGGCGCACGGGCAGCCTTCCATGGCCGCGGCGAACTCCTGAGCCATGTCCTCATCCACTTCCACGAGGAAGCGTCCCGTGCTTTCCGCGAAGCAGGGCGTCACGTTGTTCTTCCAGCCGTGCTGCGTGGGCAGGGCATCCAGGTCGATGGCTACGCCGCCTTTGCCGGAGAATGCCATCTCCGCGGCCGCCACAGCGAGCCCGCCCTCCGAGAGGTCGTGCGCGGCGAGCACGAGCCCCTTGGTCAGTGCGCGCTCGTAGTACTGCTTGTAGGTGGCGAAGTTCGCAGAGCAATCCGTCTGCGGTACCTTGGCATCCGTTATCCCGTGCCTCCGTGCGTAAACGGAGCCGCCGAGTTCGTCCTCCGTGTGACCCACGAGGAAGAGTACGCTGTTGCTGCGGCGCAGGGAGGAGCCGCAGACGTGCTCGGCATCGTCCACGACGCCGAAGCCGGAGCAGAGGAAGGTGACGGGGATGTTGACGGGACCGTGCTCGGTCTCAAAGTAATTGTAGAAGGAATCTTTGCCGGAGACGTAGGGTGCGCCGTAAGCTAGTGCGGCGTCGCGGATTCCCTTGGCGCATTCGACCAAGCGACCCAACTCCACCGGGCTCTCGGGGTTGCCCATGCAGAAATTATCCAGCAGGGCGATCTTGTCCGGGTTCGTGCCGGAGATGACGAGCTGGCGCACGGTCTCGTCCACGGTTCCCGTGCCCATGGCGTAAGGGTCGGTCTTTCCCCATTCCGGAAGGATGGCGAGTGCAAGGCTCATGAGCTTCTCCGAGCCGTCGATGTCGATGACGGACGCGTCCTGAGGCGCATCGGCCGAGGCGCCGGCGAGGGGCTTGAGTACGGTGTTGCCCTGCACCTCGTGGTCGTACTCGCGGATGATGGGTTCGCGGGAGACGACGGCAAAGTCGGCGAAGATGTCCTTGAGGTCGTCGGTGAGGTGGGAGTCATCCAGCTCCAGACCGGTCCGGGCAGGGGAGGAGGTAAAGGTAGAAGTGAGGCGTTTGGTGGGAGCATCGTGCAGCTTGGAGTTATCCAGCTCGCAGACGAGCTCTCCGCTGTGCCACACGCGCAGCACGCCGGAGTCGTTCGACTCGCCCAGCACGGTCATCTCCGTCTGGAAGGTGTCCGCCAGCCGCTGCAGTTCCGGCACATTTTCCGGCTTCACGGCCATCACCATGCGCTCCTGCGATTCAGAGAGGAAGATCTGCCAGGATTGGAGCCCTTCTTCTTTGAGCGGTGCGCGCTCCAGGTACAAATTGCCGCCGGTTTCGGAGAGCATCTCGCCCGCCGCGGAGGAGAAACCGCCTGCGCCGCAGTCCGTCACAAATTCAATGAGCCCGCGCTCCCGTGCCTCCAGAATCACATCGAGGGTCTTCTTCTCCTCAATGGGATTGCCGATCTGCACGGCCTGCTGGTCTTCCTCGGCGGAGGCCTCACCCATAGCGGCGGAAGAGAAGGTCGCGCCGTGCAGACCGTCCTTGCCCGTGCGTCCGCCGATGACGACGACGGAGAGTCCGGGTTTCATCTCCTTAGCGATGTCGGACTGGGGAATCACACCGGCGGTGCCGCAGAAGACGAGCGGGTTGTAGATGTAGGCCGGGTCGAATTGAATGGCGCCGGAGGTGGTGGGGATGCCCATGCGGTTGCCGTAGTCGCGCACGCCGTGTACCACGCCGCGCATGATGCCCAGCGGGTGGATGATGTTGTGCCCTTCCACGAGTTCCGGCGGCGTGTCCGGCGCACCAAAACAGAAGACGTCTAAGTTGGCGATGGGTTTGGCGCCCTTGCCCGCCCCGAGGATGTCGCGGATGACTCCTCCCAGCCCCGTGTTGGCGCCGGCGTACGGCTCGATGGCGCTCGGGTGGTTGTGCGTCTCGGCCTTGAGACACACGGAATACTTGTCGTCCAGACGGATGAAGCCTGCGTTGTCCACGAAGCAGCTTAGCACAAACCCCGGCTTACGCGCCATGATGTCCTTGCTGGGACGCTGGATGTAGGTTTTGTACATACTGTGGATTTCTTCCATGACGCCGTTGGAGGAATGCTGCACGGTGGCGGCGAAGATGCGGTGCTTGCAGTGCTCGGACCACGTCTGAGCGATAACCTCAAGTTCCACATCGGTCGGCTCGCGATCCATCTCGCGGAATATCTGCTGCACCACGAGCATATCCTCCGTGGAGAGCGAGAGCTTCATGTCGTGGCTCAGCTGCGTGAGGGCTTCCTCGCTGAGCTCGCGGACCGGTATCGTACGGTAGGTGGCGGACATCATAAAATTATCGGACGCTCCAGGTGTGGATGGCAGGGTTGCATACATCTTTGCAGAAGCGCGCGGCGAGAGCTTGCTTGTCGCCCTTGCCGAAGATGTAGATACGTTGGGTGATGGTGAGGGCGCGAAGGGAAAAGGGCAGACCCTTCCGACCGGCGTAATTGGTCATGATGGCTTCCTTCTCCAAGTCGAGCGCGCCTTTTTTGATGCCGTACGAGATGCAGAAGAGCTCGCCGCTGAGAGCGGGGGGCCCGTCCTCCTGCACCTTCTGGGAAATCGGGTCGACCAGCACGCGGCGCATGTAGTCCCGCGCCGCTTCCTCGTCCCCATCGCACTCCACCGTGTAAAAGCGCGTGTGGTTGTACGTCAGCTCGTCGGCTATCGGTGTGTAGAGCAGCTTGTTCGCATCCGCCGCCGCCTGAAAACGGCTGAATACTTCAAAGGTAAGCGTTGCCATGACGCAGGTTCCGGGGTAGAGTGAGTTGCAGGTTCGCGCTTACTTCTGCAGACGGCTGAGCACCTCCGCATACGACTCCATGAACTCGCCCAGCCCCTGCCGGAAGCGATCTTTGTCCATCTTCTTGCCCGTCGCCACGTCCCACAGGCGGCAGGTGTCCGGCGAGATCTCGTCCGCCAGCACGATCTGCTTCGGATCCGTCGCCAGACGCCCGAACTCAATCTTGAAGTCAATCAAGCGCAGGTTGGCCTTGAGGAAGAATTCCTTGAGGGTGTCGTTGATGAGCAGAGCCATCTTCTTGATGGCGGCGCATTCCTCCTCCGTCGCCGCACCCATCTCGCGTGCATAGTCATCGTTGATGAATGGGTCGTTGAGCGCATCGTCCTTGTACGAGAACTCGACAATCGGCTTGCTGAACGCCGTCCCTTCCTTCACGCCCATGCGCTTGGAAAAAGAACCCGCCGCCACGTTGCGAACGATGACTTCCAGCGGCATGATGCTCACCTTCTTCACCAGCAGGTTGATGTCGTCCACATCCCCGACGAGGTGAGTCTTCACACCCTTTTCCTCGAGCATCTTGTAGATGATCAGGGTAATGGCTTTGTTCATCCTCCCCTTGTTTTCAAAATCCTCCTTTTTCACACCGTTGAACGCTGTGGCTGAGTCTTTGTACTCCATGCGAAGTACGTTGGGGTCGTCGGTCGTGTACAATCTTTTGGCTTTGCCTTCGTAAATGGGTTCCATGGCGTTGAGGGGGTTGATTTTTGCCCCGCGCCAACTATACCCCCACTTCCCCGATTGTCAAGCCAAACGCACATCCATCCCAAGAAAAACACACCCGTCCCAAGAAAAACGCGCTTCCAACAGGCGGTCATCGGTAAGTGATGTAACATAACTCATTGGTTATGTACGATGGACGATGGGAATTTTAGCGCGCTACGCGCGTTTTTGCGGAGCGAAAGCGCAGCGGAATTTTTAAGCAACGCGTGTCGTTAATGAGAAAGGGGTGTGGAATACGCCATGCCGCCTCCCTGGCTTTGCTTAAATAAATCGTAAATCGTAAATAGCAAACGCATTTCCTAATGCGTTTGCCCCGCGTTTGCAATTTCGACATTTGACAAATGGGGGTGAGCTGGGATAGAATGCGGACCATGAAAGCGCGACTTGCCGTATTGGGATCCGGGAGTGGGACCAATTGTCAATCGATATTCAACGCGATCGACGATGGGAGGTTGGACGCCGAGGTCGTGATCGTGTTGTCGGACCATGAGGATGCGTACATCCTGGAGCGCGCGAGAAGGCGCGGTGTACCGACGGCTTGGCTGGATTGTGGCGGGTACAAGAATAAATTCCCGGCAGAGGCGCAGGAGGCGCTGGCTCGGCAGCTCAGTGAATTGAAGGTGGATCTGATCTGTCTGGCCGGTTTCATGCGTTTGGTCAAGGAGCCTCTGCTGCGGGCTTTTCCCCGGAGAATCCTGAATATCCATCCCGCCTTGCTGCCGGCCTTCCCCGGCGTGGAGGCGTGGAAGCAGGCGCTTGAGGCGGGGGCTACCCGGACCGGCTGCACGGTGCATTACGTGGATGCCGGGATGGATACCGGAGAAATCATCATGCAGGCATACGTTCCCGTGTTGCCGGACGATACGCCTGAATCCTTGCACGCTCGCATCCAGGTGCAGGAGCATATCCTCTATCCCGCCGCCATTATATCCGCTCTGTCCAGACTCTGAGCACGTCCGTCCCCCATAAAGCGATGCCAACACGTAGTCATCGGCACGTCATATAGCATAACCCGTTGCTCATGGACGATGGACGATGGACGATGGACGATGGACGATGGACGATGGACGATGGACGATGGACGATGGACGATGGACGATGGAAGCGGAGCCTGCGAGACGGCATAGCGTAACTCCGGACGCTTTCCTTGTAGCGACTTTCCGTGGTTTCCCCACCACCAATGCTCACGCATTGCATTTCCCGCGCCGCTGGCGCGCTAGCATCCAAATCGTAAATCGTAAATAGGAAGCGTCAGCTTCCTTCATCCTTGCCGGTCGGCGTAGTCCTCGTAACTGAAGCGGCGGATGCATTCCAGGCTGCCATCCGAGTGGAGCATGACGATGTCCGGGTGCGGGACCCCATTGAAGTGAGTAGTTTTGACGATTGTGTAGTGCGTCATGTCGTCCAACACCAGCACATCTCCTGCCTCCAGCGGACGTGAAAAGGAGTAGTCTCCCAGGACATCCCCCGCCAGACAGGTCGGAGCCCCGAGACGGTAGGTGTATTCTTTCTCTCCGGTGCCGCCTCCGAGCAGATAGCTTTCCCCCGGCAGGCGTACGGACGGTCCTTTTTCGCCGTCTTTGTCGACCTTGGGGTGGGAGCGTTCCACGAGAAACACATCCGGACGGTAAGGCATTTCCAGCACATCGGGAGTATGGGCGCTTACACTCACGTCCATGATGGCATGGCGGTATCCGAGTGATTCAAAGACGTCCAGTACACGGGTGCGCAAAACTCCCGTACGCAGACACCACGCCTCTCCCGGCTCCAGGTACACCTCCACCTTGTAGCGCTCCCTCACCTCGTGCAACAAGCGCACCAGAGCCTCGCGGTCGTACTCCGGTCGGGTGATCCAATGTCCGCCACCGAGGTTGAGAAAACGGATATCCGGCGAGGTGAGCAGAGACCCGCAGGTCCGTTCGAAAGCGCGGAAGGTATCGATGAGATCTTGCGCTCCTTGCTCGCAGAGGGTGTGGATATGCAGTCCGTTGATGCCGCTCAGCAGGGAATTTTCCGCCGCTTGAGCCAGTTGCTCCGGAGTCACCCCGAGCCTCGATCCGGGTGCACACGGATCGTAGAGCGGAGTGTGTCCCGTGGAGTAACAGGGGTTCACGCGAAGCCCGAAGAGCACTTCTCCTTTCTGCGCTCTGGGATGAGAGCGGCACATCTCGGCGAAACGAAGCCACTGTGAGATGCTGTTAAAATCGATGTGATGGGCTATCTCAAGAAGCTGTTCGAGTTCCGCCTCGCGATAGGCGGGAGAATACACAGACAAGTGACCGCCTAGATGTTGCGCTGCGAGTTTTGCCTCGTACAGACCGGACGCGCAGCTCCCATCCGCATACTTCTTCAGATGGCACATCCCCGCCGTGCCGGCATAGGCCTTGAGCGCCACCAACATGTGCGCTCTGCCGGCTTGACCTACCTCACGCAGCACCCGTGCGTTACGCTCCAGCGCCTCGGCAGATATCACGTACTCGGCCATGGCTGCCGGGAACTCTCAATCCTGTTCGGTCGTCTGCTGCGTTTCTTCTTCCTGCTGACGGATTTGGGGCTGCACCGCCTTGGCGGACGCCTCCAACTCGCGCAGGAATCGCATGGCTTGCAGGCGAATCGCAGGTGTCGGAGCCGAGCGACGCAGCATCTCGGCAACCTTAGCTGCGCGAGCCCATGCCGCTAACGCCTTCTTCGGTTCTCCTACCCCGCTTTCCAAATTCCCGAGAGCGGAGAGCAGGCGAATGTACTGAACGGACATCCCGGGGCGTAGGTGGGTCATCTGCATCGCCAGCGCGTTCCCTTTCTGGTAGGTCTCGCGTGCCTGCTCCGGGTCATCGGCCAGCGCTTGGCATTCGCCCAGGCAGCGGTAGGAGCTCAGCACATCTGCCGCCACCTGTGCCAAATCATCACTCATCTCTTCTCCCTCCGGCAAGGGCTGACCGTCAGCCGGAGCGAGTGAATCATAGAGTTCCTTGTCCAGCCGCAGCGCCTCCTCATAGTGCGGCAGCGCTTCCGTGAATTTTCTCTGCATGAGGTAGCAGGAACCGATCCCATTCGACAGGGCGCTGCGAATCCGTCGCGCCGGAACCCCGGCACGCACATCCTCCGGCAGTGCGTCCAAATCCTTGAGCGTATCCTGGTAGAGTCCCTCCGCACGAGAGTACGCCGCCATGTCACGCGTCGCATCTGCCAACAACAGACCCAGCCGCACAATCGTCATGGCGTCCGCTCCTGTTTCTTTGAGGTGGGTGTAGTACGCTTCCAGCTTGTTGCGCATGTCCCGCACATCTTCCCTCCACATGGGCTGGGCTGCCTGCTGCCGTACCTTGTCACCTATCGTAAAGATCATGTAATCGAGCAACTCCTTCTGCTGAGGTTCCAGCGTCTGGTCAGGAACCGCATGTTTTTCTTCATCCGCTGCAGGCTGCTCGACAGCCACGTGCTTGTGTCCGCACCATGAGCTGTCGTCGTCTCCACACGAACCCAACCCCGCCGCACAGATAACACCCATGAGCGCCATTCCGCTCACTCGCACACTCTTCGCTGCATTTCGAAACGCCTTTTTCATACGTCAGCCATTCTATGTGCTCATGCTCGCTCCGTCAAGCCCAATTTTCAGGGCAAACGCGTTTGCGCACATCCGTCCCAAGAAAAACGCGTTTCCAACAGGTGGTCATCGGCGGATTATGTAACATAAGCCATTGATTATGTACGATGGACGATGGACGTTGACTCACAGCCGCCCCACGGCTGTTCGCCCTGCGGGCAAAAGCTGCGCTTTTGTCCAAACTGCCTTACAGCCGTCGGCAGTTTTGAACGATGGGAATTTTAGCGCGCTACGCGCGTTTTTACGGAGCGAATGCGCAGCGGAATTTTTGAAACAAGGTGAGTTGTTGGCTAGAAAGCAGCTGGAATTATGCCAAGCCGTATTGCCGGCTCTGCAAAATCGTAAATCGTAAATGGGCGAGCTCCGCTCGCCTCCGCCTCCTGGGATCGTGTTTTTCTTGGGACACGTGTGTTTCAAAAGAAGCTTTACATCTGAGAGCATTTGTGATACAAACTCCGGAGAAAACTTTTAGATGCAACTACACGATGCACGAGAATTTTTTTACATTTGGGGTTGACAGAGCGACCATTTTTTGCTAAATTACCCTTGTTCCTACCGAAATAGTAGGAATTACAAAACGCAAAGGAAGAGATGACGGAACTGGCAGAGAGAGCTTTGGCATCGGGAGGGTTGAACGAGGAGTTTGCCGCCGAGTTGCTTCGGCGCGAGGACGAGGAGGTGTTGCTCGGGGCAACCGAACTTCGGAGACATTTCTTTGGCAACAAGATTGAAATTTGCTTCATCATCAACGCCAAGAGCGGTAACTGCAACATGAATTGCCGCTTCTGCTCCCAAAGCGCCTTCAACTCCACCGACATTGAAAAATACCCTTTCAAAGATGAACAGGAGTTGGAAGATATCGTGAGCGCCTGGGAAAAATACCCGGTGGCTCGCTGCGGCATAGTGACCTCCGGGGGAGCCCTCACGGATGAGGACGTGGAAAAGCTCGCCCGCTTCATCGAGAATCACTGTGCGAAAGGAAAAGAAAAACCGTTGATCTGCGGCTCGCTCGGACGCCTTAAGGCTCACGCCATTGAACGGCTCAAACAGGCAGGACTCACCCGTCTTCACCATAACCTCGAATCCAACGAGTCCTTCTATCCCAACGTTTGCACCACCCAGCTCTGGCGCGATCGATTGGACACCGTCCATCAGGCGATGGAACACGGGTTATCCGTTTGCTGTGGCGGGCTTTTTGGTCTGGGCGAAAGTTGGGAGGATCGCATTCAATTTGCTCTTGAACTGAAACGCGAGGGCATTCGCAACATACCCATCAATTTCCTCTACCCTCACCCCGGCACTCCTCTCGCTCACCAACCTGTCATGCCCGCCGCAGAAGCCTTGCGGATCATCGCTCTCTTTCGTCACATCATCCCGGATGCCACTCTTCGCATTTGTGGCGGACGAGTCAGCGTCCTCAAAGAGAGGCAGTATGAGATGTTCGCTGCCGGGGCTAACGCTTTCATGTCCGGCAACTACCTTACCATTCCCGGCGCGGGCATTAAAGCCGATCTCGCCAAACTCCGGGAACTCGGTTTGGAAGCAGAATAAAGCCATCGTACATCAGACGCCGTCAGGCGCCTCGCCGCTTTCTAACCGGAAACCACTCGTGATTTTTCCCACCACCAATGCTTACGCATTGCATAACCGCGAGCAGAGCTCGCCGAATTTTCCACATCGTCCATCGTCCATCGTCCATCGTCCATGGGCGCAGCCATGCGCCATCGGCGCGCGAATTTTATTTTTGCGTCGGCTTGCGGAAGAGGAGGCTGTAGAACAACACAACGGCAAAGCAGAGAATCGGCACGATGAACGAGGCGCGCAGCGCTTGCGAGCTGGTTTTGAGATCCACGCTCCACGTGGCGTCAAAGCCCGATGTCAAGGAGAGCCAACAGCTTTCCGCGCTACCGATGATATCCGCCATCCACGGGGTGATGATCGCTCCGCCGAGAATGGACATGATGAGCCCCGCTGCTCCCAGCTTCAGCGCACGGGAGTCGATGCCATCCAGAGCTATGGCGTAAATTGTGGGGAACATGAGGCTCATGCAGCCACTCACTAAAATGAGGCAGATCACATTAGCCGAAAACGGGAGACCTCCCATACTGAAGAGTGTTTCACTAGGCAGGTACATCACTCCGGCGCAGCAGAAAATCGCCGCAAGGGCAAAGAGCGACATCATGGAGGCCGGGTTGTACGTCTTCATCAGGTAGGTCGCCACCCAGCGGCACAGAATGAACAAGCCGATGGCGATCATGTAGTAAATAGCCGCGTCTCCGGGGCTTACTCCCAATTCCCTCTGGCAATAGACGTTCAGCCAGGTCCACACGGCGATCTGTACCCCCACGTAGAAAAATTGAGCGATGACGCCGCACCAGTACTTCGGACGCACCAGCAAGGTTCCCAACATGCCCCGGTACGGGTTCATGAGTAGGATGTATGCAACCGGACCCAGCATACCGCATAGGATCCAGTTCGTCTTGTCCATCTCCGGCCAGATGAAGTAAAACGCCGTGAGCGGCCCCACCGCGAAAATCGCTGCCACGAGCACGCGCAACACACCGCTTCCGGAAACGCCGGGGGCATTCTGCTCGCCTCCCTCCTTGTGGCGCAGGAAGAAGAGCCAGATGAGGAAAGCGATGGCGCAGAGTCCCACGTAGGGTGCGCAAACCCAGAAGAGTTCGTCATGGATGATGTCGGCGAGCATCTGCTGGGGCATTTGAGCGCGTTGCTCGGCAGTGGCGGGGTTCAGGTTGCTCAGGATGAGCTGCTGCGCCAGGACGATGCCTACCATGGAACCCAACGGGTTGAAGGCTTGAGCGAAGTTGAGGCGTCGCACGGCCGTTTTCATCGGTCCCATGGAGATGACGTAGGGATTGCACGTTGTCTCCAACAGGGAGCAGCCTCCGGCCACGACAAAGATGGCGATGAAGTAGATGTCAAAACTCTGTTGCACGCACGCGGGGATGTACAGGAGCGCGCCGGCGATGTACACCCCCAGCCCGATGAGCACGCCCACTCGGTAGGAAAACTCCTCGACCAGAACCGAAGCAAAAATAGCCAGCACCGCGTAAGCCCCGTAGAAGGCCACTTGCACCAACCCCGCTCTAGCCTGGTCCATGGTGAGGATGCGCTGAAAGGCGGGCACCAAGTTGTCCGTCATGTTGTTCAGCAGACCCCACACCGCAAAACACAACACCAACATGAAAAATACCGCTCTGACCTTTCGCGGTACAACAGGTGTTAAGTCGCGCGTGTCCATAGAGGGAACTCGTACCGCTGCCGTTTTACAGCAGGGAGAAGGCAATGTTGAGACCGGCGGTGACGATGCTCACCATGCTCATGAGCTTGATAAGGATGTTCAGTGAGGGACCGGAGGTGTCCTTGAAGGGATCGCCCACGGTGTCCCCTACGACGGAAGCATCGTGAATCGGAGTGTGCTTGCCGCAGATCTCGTCGTCACCCGTTTCAATAAACTTCTTGGCATTGTCCCACGCACCGCCGGAGTTCGCCATGAACACCGCCAGCACGAAACCACCCGCGAGCCCTCCCGCAAGCAGACCGAACACGCCGGCCACGCCCATCACGAGCCCGGTGAGAATGGGAACCACGACAGCGATGAGGGAGGGCACAATCATTTCGCGCTGAGCTCCCTGAGTGGAGATGCCCACGCAACGAGCGTAGTCCGCCTTTTTGCGTCCCTCCAGCACATCCTTGTCCGCAAGCTGACTGCGCACCTCTTCCACCATACGCTTGGCGGCGCGTCCGACCGCATTCATCGTGAGACCGCAGAAGAGGAAGGAGAGCATGGCGCCGATGAAGATGCCGAGCAGTACTTTCGGGTTCATCAGGGTCACTTCAAAATGCTCCATAAACTCGGCAATGTTCCAGCCGGCCACGGTGACGCCCGAACCGATGCTCTCATGGCTGAAGGAGCTCAGGTAAATGGGCGCCTCGCCGAGGCGGTGAGCCGCTATCTTGAGTTCCTCGATGTAGGAGGCGAGGAGCGCCAGCGCCGTAAGGGCAGCCGAACCAATGGCAAATCCCTTGCCCGTGGCGGCGGTTGTGTTGCCCAGCGCGTCCAGCGCGTCCGTGCGGGAGCGCACGCTCTCTCCCAGCCCGCTCATCTCGGCGTTGCCGCCCGCGTTGTCGGAGATGGGGCCGTAAGCATCCGTGGCCAAGGTGAGCCCGAGAGTAGAGAGCATACCGACGGCGGCGATGCCGATGCCGTAGAGTCCCATGCTGAGGTTATGAGAAGAGAACTCGAGGTCACCCGCCGCGCAGAGGTAAGCGCCGATGGTGCCCACCACGATAAAGACGACGGGCCAGCAGGTGGAGATCATGCCCACGCCGATACCGGAGATGATGACGGTGGCGGGACCGGTGGTGGCGTTCTCGGCGATGAATCTGACCGGCTTGTATTCGAAGGAGGTGTAGTATTCCGTCACCTTGCCGATGAGGATGCCTACCACGAGACCGATCACGATAGACCCCCAGAGACCGAGCCAGTTAGGAATGCCGAGCAGGTAGAGCACACCGGCTGCCGCCAGCGCGATGAGCACGCCGGAGAAGTTGATGCCGCGGTTGAGCGCCGCCATCAGTTGACTTTGAGTCGCCCCCTGCTTCGTGCGCACGATGAAGATTCCCAGCACGGAAAGGATAGCCCCCACGGCGCCGATGATCATAGGAGCCATCACCATCTGAAGCCCTTGCTCGTACGTGCCGTGAGCGGACGCAACAGCTGCCGCGCCCAACGCGGCGGAGGCCAGAATGGATCCGGCGTAGGACTCGTAGAGATCCGCGCCCATGCCTGCGACGTCGCCTACGTTGTCGCCCACATTGTCCGCGATGGTAGCGGGGTTGCGGGGATCATCTTCATTGAAATGGAATTCCGTCTTGCCCACGAGGTCAGCGCCCACGTCCGCCGCTTTCGTGTAGATGCCTCCGCCCACGCGGGCGAAGAGGGCTTGCAGGGAAGCGCCCATGCCGAAGGTCAGCATGATGGTGGTGATTTCCACAAGCTTGCTTACTCCGTCGCCTCCCACGAGCCCCGTGTTGTCCAAAATGAGATACCAGCCGGAGATATCCAGCAGACCGAACCCTACCACCGTGAGACCGAGTACCGCGCCGGAACGGAAGGCGAGCTTGAGACCGCGGTTGAGACCGTCGTGCTCATCGCGGCAAGCCTCTGCCACACGTCCGGAAGCGTAGGTGGCGGTCTTCATCCCGATGAAACCCGCCAGACCGGAGAAAAAGCCACCGGTGAGGAAGGCAACCGGCACGATGTCGTTTTGCAGGTCGAAACAGGCCATCACTCCGAACACAACCGCTATGATTACAAAGAAGACAGCCACCACCTTGTACTGCTGCTTCAAGTAAGCCATCGCTCCCTCTCGCACGTAGCCGGCGATTTCCTTCATTCGGTCTGTTCCCTCGTCAGCTCTCTTCATGTTGAAGAAGAAAATAGCTGCAAAAAGCAAAGCGATCAGCGATGCTGCCGGCACGATCCAAAATAATGTTTCGGGACTCATGGTCTTTGATCAGGTTCTGTCGCCCTCCCCCCGGAGGGGAAAAGCGGCGTATTCTACACCCCTCTACCCGATTTGGCAATACAAATTGCTCCCACGCCGCCGAATTTTTCTCAACGCATTGATTCAAAAACAAAGGGGCAGAACCAATCACCTGTCCACCAAGTTGACAGTCTGACAGTGATGGAGCGGAGTTCCGTCCGGAGGGAGTCCACACGCCGAACTCAATCAGGAGAAGAGAGGGGGAGCGGGCATACTCATCATTCTTCGTCGCAGGGCGGCGTGCGCCGGTCTTTCCAGCACGGGATCTTCATCGAGGATGGAGGTGGCGATACGGTTGGCGCGGTGGATGAGACGCACATCGGAGAGCCATTCGGTGAAGCGGACATCGCCCAACCCGCTCTGAGCCGTACCGAGCACGTCGCCCGGTCCGCGCAGACGGAAGTCCTGTTCGGCGATGTCGAAGCCGTTGATGGTGCGGCAGAGGATGTCCAATTTTTCCCGTGCGGGGTCATCCGGTTTTGTGTCGGAGAGGAGGATGCAGTAGCTCTTGTGTGAGCCGCGTCCGATGCGTCCGCGAAGCTGGTGGAGCTGGGAGAGACCGAAGGAGTCCGCGTTGTTGATGATCATGACGGTGGCGTTGGCGACATCAACCCCGACCTCCACGACGGTGGTGCAGACGAGCACCTGGGTCTCTCCGGCTGCGAATTGCGTCATGGCCTTTTCCTTCTCCTCCGGACTCAATTTGCCGTGCAACAGACCTATGGAGAACTCAGGCAGGATCTCGCGCCAGCGGATGAGTTCCCGAGTGGCGGCGGAGCGTTCGGAGGACTCGCTTTCCTCGATGAGAGGAGAGACGACGTACACTTGGCGCCCGGCTGTGATTTCCACGCGGAGGAAGTCAATGATGCGCTTCATGCGCTTAGGATTGCGCAGAGCCGTCACGATTTCTCCGCGACCGGAGGGGAGTTCATCGATGACGGACACGTCCAAATCCCCGTAGAGGGTGAGCGTAAGTGTGCGTGGGATGGGAGTGGCGGTCATGACCAGCACATCGGGGTTGGTGCCGGAGCGGATGAAGCGCTCGCGCTGCGCCACGCCGAACTTATGCTGTTCGTCGATGACAGCCAGACCGAGATTCTGGGGGCGGTTCTTTTCGTAGAGCAGCGCGTGAGTGCCGATGATGATGCGAGGAGAGGGATCCGTTGCAAGACGCGGGTTGTCCGCAGAAAAGCGGGAGTCATCGCTCCTGTCCGCCGTGCGCAGGGAGAGCCGCACGTCCGTGTGGCTGAGCAGGCTCCGGAAGTTGCGGTAGTGTTGTTCGGCCAGTATCTGGGTGGGCGCGAGCAAGGCAGCGTTCATGCCGCTCTCGACGCACAGAAGCATGGCGCAGAGAGCCACGAGCGTTTTGCCGCTGCCCACGTCTCCCTGCAGCAGGCGGTGCATGGATGAAGAGGAAGCCATATCACGCCTGATTTCCTGCAGACAACGTCTCTGCGCTCCCGTGAGTCGGAAGGGGAGACTCTCCAACAACTCGCGACAGTAGTAATCCGTGGTGACGGTGCTGCGTCCCATGTGCAAATAACTTCGGCGGCGCAACCAAGCCACGCGAAATTGGCGGGCAAAGCACTCCGAGAGCGCCAGGCGCATACGCGCTTTGTTCGCGGTCGCCTCGTCCTCCGGAAAATGCAGGTCGCGCATGACCTGGTGCATGGGGTACTTGGGGGCGGGGTCGTAATCTTCCCATTGGGCGAATGGATCCATTTGGGCGAGGAGATTCCAGATGATGGAACGGAAAGCGCGCGCGGAGAGACCGTTGATGCCGCGGTAGATGGGGACGATGCGTCCGGTGTGAATGCCTTGGGGGGAGGAAGAGGAGGTCGCGGGGGCGAGTTCCTCCCCGAGGGCTTTTGAGGCGAGCCGATACCCCGGGTCCTCATCTTCCATGATTTCAAAATCCGGGTTGCTCATCACCCATTTGCCGGATACGACACGCACTTTTCCATAGACGGACAGACGCATCCCAACGGCGAGGAGTTTGGAGATGTAGGGCATATTGTACCAGCGCAGCAGGATGCGTGCCCCGTCCGGCTCCCCGGGCGTTCCTGCGTCCAACTCGTAGAAGCGCGTGTAGGTATAGCGCCAGGTTGCGCGGTGGATCACCAGCTGCAGGCAGGCGCACTCTCCGTTGGCCAGCGAGGAGAGCGATTGCCCCGCATTCCTCCGATCCTCGTAGCGACGCGGCGCCGTGCGCAGCAAGTCTCCCGCCGTGTGGAAGTCTGCTGCCGTGAGAGCCTTGCGCTCCCGGGCGTTCAAAAAATCCAGCTCGGAGATCGGAGAGTCGGGCAGGAGCCTGGGCGTCATGTCCATCAGCGGTTCGGTACGCCGCCGTTGATGCAGCGGTAGTAGTAGTCCACGCGGGACAGGAACCAGCCCCACTTCGGACCGGGTCGGCCGTTCGTCAGCAGAGGCGTCGGACAATTTTTGCCGGTCCAGTGGTAGTGCGGTACCACGTGGCGCAGGTTGATGTTGTACCTCTTCATCAGAACCGCCACAAGCTTGGCCGCTCTGTCCCAGGTGCGGAAGTGGTTCTGTCCTCGATTCTCACATTCGCACATTTCAATCCCTAGGGAATGGTGGTTGCCCGCCGCACTTCCGGCGTGCCATCCGCTTTCGTTGAGCGGTAAATTCTGCACCACCATGTATTGGTCCACCGTGAAGTGCCAACTACGGTTCGAGAAAGCCCCCCGGCACAGCGCCCGCGAGTGCTGCATCGCCGTCGCGGTCGACGAGTGGTTGGCCGTACTGTGGATGGTGAGGAAGGTGGGGCGTATCCGTTTGGCTGCCCGCCTCTGGCGCGACCCCGCCGGCACCATTCGTATCTTGATGTTAGCTTCTCGTGCCAGTCGCGAGACCGACCGCGGGACGATCGGGCTGGATGCGGGCTGGAACCTGAAGGGCCGTGGCGTTCGAAGGGAGGAATTCCCCCCCTCCTGCTGGCAGCCTACCCCCAGCATTAGTAAAGCACATATCCCTACCCACAATCCGTTTGTTCCCCGCATGCGACACATTCTACCACACGACAACGACGCTTGGCAAGCGCAATGCGCTTGCCTATTTACGATTTACGATTTACGATTTACGATCATTGTCATCCCATAGGAAAATGAGAAGGGATAAAAAAAATGGTGTT
>CANQYL010000032.1 GCA_947628035.1 uncultured Akkermansia sp.
GTAGGCGCCCTTCTTCCAGCAGGCGCAGGCCGCGCCCACGTTGCAGCCCATCGCGTTGGTGGAGAGGAAGAACACGCGTCCGTACCCGCCGGTAGCCAACAGCACCGTGTCGCCCGCGTAGCTCTTGATTTCACCGGTCACCAGATCACGCACCACAATGCCTTTTGCATGACCGTCCACGACCACCAGGTCCATCATCTCCGTGCGCGGGTGCATCTCGATATGCCCCTTGCCGATTTCCTTCTCCATGGCCTGGTAGCAGCCGAGCAGCAACTGCTGTCCGGTCTGTCCGCGGCTGTAGAAGGTGCGCTTGAGCTGTGCCCCGCCGAAGGAGCGGTTGTCCAGCAAGCCGCCGTACTCGCGTCCGAACGGCACACCCTGGGCGACGCACTGGTTGATGATGTCGCAGGAAACCTCCGCGAGACGATAGACATTGGCCTCACGAGCGCGGAAGTCCCCACCCTTCACGGTATCGTAGAAGAGACGATAGACGGAGTCGCCGTCGTTCTGGTAGTTGTGCGCGGCGTTGATGCCACCCTGTGCGGCGATGGAGTGCGCGCGGCGGGGAGAATCCTGGTAGCAGAAGCACTTCACGTTATACCCCAGCTCAGCCAGCGTGGCGGCGGCGGAACCGCCGGCGAGACCGCTGCCGACGATGAGCACCGTGTATTTGCGGCGGTTGTTGGGGTTGATGAGCTTGGCCTCGCGCTTATACTTGGTCCACTTCTGCTCGATAGGCCCGTCCGGTATGCAGGAATCGGGCATGTAGTCGCTTTCCGGGAACTTGATGTCTTTCATGTCAAGAGAGAGGTGAGGGGTTTAGTGAAGGATGCCGGTGAGGACGGCGAGCGGGATGGAAATAAAGCCGGCGCACACAACGAGAGCGAAGAGCACGGCCACGATGTTGTAGAGAGGACGCACCTTGCGCGTGCCCAGACCGAGGGTCTGCATCACGCTCTGCACCCCGTGGCGGACGTGCATGAACAAGCAGCAGATAGCGACGATGTAGGCCGCGCTGCACACCGGGTTCTGGAAGCCGAGCACGACGTGTTCGTAGCAGTTGGCGGGGTCGCCGTTGAGGGTGAGTTGCCAGAGATGGAGGAGCAGGAACGCGAGAATCATCACCCCGGTGATCACCATCGTGCGGGAGGAGAGAGTGGCCTTCAGCGTGCCTTCCTTCTGGTAGTGCGTGCGGGCATTGTAGTTCTCATACTTCAGCACGAGAGCCAGCAGAACGTGAATGACGAATACCGCCAACAAACCGAGCCGTATCGCCCACAGCAACCACGCCGGCATGCTGTGCAACCCCATCGCGTAGTAGTCAATCCAAGACTTTCCGCCGCATCCGGCGCATCCTCCGTAGATCGTCATGTTGCCCGCCAAGTGACCGACGAGGAAGAGAAGGAGACACGCCCCCGTGAGCGCCACCAATATCTTGCGGCCGATGGAGGACGTGACGAACTTGCATGCTGTCGTGATGATATCGTTCATAGTGCAGTAACGTCGTGCATGCTCAGTTTACCCCAGCGTGCTTCAAAAAGCAAGTACGTTTCATGCTCCTGTCCGCTTTTTTTGCCGCCCGGAGGGGGGCGAAGCGAATGAGAAGCGGAATCTTGGGAACAATGCGGAATGTTGATTAGAAAGGTTTGTTGGTTTGCCATGCCGTCTTGCCGGTCTTACTTCCTCCGTCCACGGGAAACCCATGGGGAGGGTGATGGGCACGAAAAATTCTATAGGGACACGTCTGACGGCATTGCAGCGTGTTATAGTTTATCGTTGACATTGTGAAGCGAGTGGTATATAACGCGCGCAGGCGCACCCGCTCATCCCCATACGCTTATGCCCCACCGCAGAACACAACCCATCCGTCGCAAGGTGAAGAATTGGACGGCATCTGATTCAGCCGAGCTTTACGGCGTGCAGGATTGGAGCAACGATTTTTTCGGCGTCTCGAAAAACGGCGAGACAACTGTGCGGCTCGTGGATAGTAACGGCGAGTATAAAAACGTGAGTCTCGTGCGCATCATGAAGGAACTGGCGGAGCGCGGGACCGAAGCCCCGGTTCTGCTGCGGTTTCGTGATCTTTTACGAGCGCGTCTGGATGAGCTGAATCGCAGCTTTGCCGGTGCGATCCGCAAAGCGGACTACCGCGGCAAATACCGTGGAGTGTACCCCATCAAGGTGAACCAACAGCGGCACATTGTTGAAGAAATTGTCTCTTACGGCGCGCGTTACCATTACGGTCTCGAAGCGGGATCCAAGCCGGAGCTCATTGCAGCTATGGCCTACATGAAGGATCACGAAGCCTTCCTCATGTGCAACGGGTACAAGGACGACGAATTCATCGATCTCGCGCTCATGGGGCAACGCATGGGAATGAACATCTACCTCATCCTGGAGATGCCCAATGAGCTGCCCGCCATCCTGAAACGCGCGGAAAAATTGGGAATTGAACCCAACCTCGGCGTGCGCGTACGCCTCTCCGCCAAAGGATCCGGACATTGGAGCGAATCCGCCGGGGACAAGTCCGTCTTCGGTCTCAACACCGCCCAAGTCATCGATGTGGTGGATCACCTCAAGGCCGTCAACAAACTGCATTGCCTCAAGGTTCTCCACTATCACCAGGGTTCTCAAATTCCCAACATCTCCGTCATCCGTGAAGCCCTCTCCGAGGCCTGTCGTATGTATATCGACCTCGTGCGTGAGGGAGCCCCCATGGGGACGCTGGACATGGGAGGGGGCTTGGCCGTGGACTACGATGGATCGCAGACCAACTTCCATTCATCCTGCAACTACTCCGTGGAGGAGTACGCTCGAGACGTGGTGGAGATCGTGGGCGAGATGTGCACCCGCTGCGGCGTGGAGCACCCCACCCTTGTCACGGAATCCGGTCGAGCCGTCTCTGCCTACCATTCCGTTCTTATCTTCAACATTCTGGACGTGACGAGTCCGCAGTACGGCACGAGTTTGCCCAAACTCCCGAAGAACCCGAGCGAAGTGCTGCTGGCGCTGGACGAGACGTACCGCATGCTGACGCGCAAGAACATCCAGGAGAGCTACAATGACGCGAACTACTACCGCGAAACCCTGCGAATGCAGTTTTCCTACGGCAATGTAACGCTGCGTGAGCGAGGCATCGGTGAGGCAATTTACTGGCACATCATGGGGCTCATCGCCCACCGCATCGCCGAGATGAGTGAAATCCCCGAGGATCTCAAGGAAGTCTCCGATAACATGGTGGACTTCTACTACGCCAACTTTTCCCTCTTCCAGAGCCTGCCGGATTCCTGGGCCATCGACCAGATATTTCCCGTCATGCCCATTCAGCGGCTCTGCGAACGCCCCACGCAGAAGAGCGTGCTCGTTGACATCACCTGCGACTGCGACGGTAAGGTGGAGCATTACATCGACCGCGAAGACGTGGCCACCTCCCTGCCCCTGCACGAGGTGGAGGGTGATGAACAGTACTACGTTGCCGTCTTCCTAGTAGGCGCCTACCAAGAAACCCTCGGCGACATCCACAACTTGCTCGGCGATACCAACGTCGTGAGTGTCCATCTTGAAAACGGCTCAACCGTGTACACCGGCGAAGAGGAGGGCGACTGCGTGGCAGATGTCCTCTCCTACGTCAAATACGACACCAAGGAACTGGTCCGACGCTTCCGGAGCCTCGCAGAAAAGGCTGTCAAGGAGGGGCGTATCTCCCCACGGCAGAGGAAAGACGCCATGGAGGCCTACCGGGACGGTCTCCAAGGGTATACTTATTACGAGCTCTGATCGACTCCCAACAACTGGTGCAGTAACTGCATCACCAGGGCGCCCGTCTCCCCCAAAGAGGTCGCGGATATGCGGCTCATATTATCACGCTGCGTGTGCCACCAGTTGGCGCCCTTAAAAGAAGCGATGAGATTGAGCGTCTCTACCCCCGCCTCTGCGAATGGACGGTGATCATCCCAAAATGATCCGAAATGCAGGGTCCATCTCTCTTCCGGTAAGCCGAGCGCATCCACAGCCTTGCAGTACTGTTCACACATACCCGGTGGAGTATCCCATACCGGAACGCCGATCGTCTTTCCCGCTCCCCCCACCATATCCAGATTGATCATCATGTCCGGCAAACTCTCTCCACGACGCTCCACATCGTAGCGCGACCCGAAGAGGCCATCCTCGGGCGTGATACGCTCCCCAAACGATTCCTCTCCATCAAAGAAAACAAGTTCCACATTCGCAGCGAGTCGCGCATTCTGCGGGCGAGCCAAAACACGCCCCAACTCCAGCAACACGGCCTCTCCGCTAGCTCCGTCATCCGCCCCGAGTATAGCCTTGTTTCCCTGTCCTTTCGTGTCGATGTGACAGCTAAGCAGCATTTTCCTCGTCCCGTTCTCCTCGCCAAAAACGGCATGCACATTCCTCATTTTCCTTCCGGGATACGGTTCGAATTCCTCAATTTTCACACGCCAGCCTTCCCGCTCCAACTGTTCCTTCACATATTCCACCTGTGCGGCGTATGCAGCCGACCCCGTGGGGCGCGGTCCCAAAGCACATATTTTCGCACAGTGCAGGTACGCGTTGTTTCCTGAAAAAGTCTCCGTGACTTCCATGCGCTGCGGCATCGGTGCCGGTTGTCTCGGCTCGTCGTTCTTCTCTCCCCCGCAACAGCACAAGAGGACAACCGCGACCGCTAGCACCCATGCCCTTGCCCCACGCATCTCATTCCTTTCTCCCTCAAGAATCACCCGAACCCCCAACGACAGACCCCTTCACGGACGCGCCGTCACGCCGAATATCTCCAGCAGCCGGGTCAGCTCAGCCTGACCCTCATAAGGTATCTCGATCACGCCGCCACGCCGTCCCTTCGGCGTAATGGAAACGGACGTACCCAGGCTTCGGGAAAGCTCTTTACATATCTTCTCATACCCGGTGACAGTCTGGGGGGAGGCAGGAGTCTTTCCTTTTGGTTGCTCCGGATGCTCTTGAGCTCGCACCAGCTGTTCGGTCTGTCGTACCGTCAATCCACGTCTCACAACATTTCTCGCCGCAAGAGCCTGCTTGTCGTTATCCTTGATCTGCAGCAAAACCTTCGCGTGACCTACGGTAATTTCCCCGTTCTCCAGCATATCGCGCACCTCCGGCGCCAGTTCAAGCAAACGCACCATGTTTGCCACCATTGCACGCGATTTTCCCACGTGTCGCGCAATGACCTCCTGTTTCATGTGGAAGCGCACCTGCAACATACGGTACTGCTCGGCTTCCTCCAACGGAGTGAGATCCTCGCGCTGCAAGTTCTCAATCAGCGTTATTTCGGCGACCTCCTGATCCGTCGCCACCATCACCACGACCTTCACCTCCTTATGCCCCAGAGACTTCACGGCTCTCAGTCGCCGCTCACCTGCTATCAGTTCGAAGTGGTTGTCCACACGTCGTACCACCAAGGGCTGTATCAAACCACGCTCCTTGATGGATGCAGCCAGCTCATCGATCTGCTCTTTTTTGAAATGTCTCCGAGGCTGAAACGGTGAGGATCGCACCTCCTCTGTTTTCGCTAAAATAACCCGCTTATCATCTGTCGCAAATGCGGAAGCAGATACCGTCTCGTTCTGCTGCAGAAGGGCTCCCAGTCCCTTACCTAATACCTGACGCGCCATGCCGCGCATTCTACCTGAATACCCTGTTAAATGCAACTCTTTTCCGGCTCTCCTTCTCTCACGGATCGCACACCTTCCAGCCCTTTTCCCACATTTTGTGTACTGATTCGATTTCCCTCACAAGATCCTGTTGGCGACACCATCAACGAATAAAAAATTCCTTCCTCATGAAAAACGGAGATAGACGTCCTTCCTCAGCGATCAAGCGCCTCCTTCAGAGCAGCGAGGCATCTCTCGTTTTCCCCCTTGGTGCCGACCGTGATACGCACGTATTGAGTGAGTCCGTATCCATCCATCGGGCGAATGATGACACCGCGTCTCAGACATTCCCGGAAGACACGCGATCCCTCACCCACATTCACGAGAATGAAGTTTCCGCTGCTCGGGATATAGTCGACACCCCATGCTCTGAAAGCATTTTCGTACTGTTTCATCCCCTCGTGCACAAGTTGCACCGATCTCCGCACGTGCTCCTCATCGTCCAGTGCAGCCAAGGCAGCGGCTTGTGCCGGACTGCTCATATTGAACGGAGACCTCACCTTGTGCAGCAATCCCGCTATCTCCTCGGTCGTAATCACAAAACCCGCACGCACTCCTGCCAGACCGTACGCCTTCGAAAAGGTTCGCATCACCACCGCGTTCTGTCCTCTTTTCACGTACTTGAGCGTATCCGGTTTCTCCTTCGCAAAGTCAATGTAAGCCTCATCGAATGCCACCATGACGTGCTCCGGGACAGCATCCATGAATGTGTCTAATTCCTCCTGTCCCACCATCGTTCCCACGGGGTTAGTGGGGTTGGTGATGAAAACGAGGCGCGTTTGCGGCGTGATGGCGTGCAGCATCCCCTGCAGGTCATGACTCCAATCCGCCTTGTTTTCCACCTCCACGTAGCGAGCACCGAACAGTTTGCACATCAACGGATACATCGTAAAACTGTACTTTGCCGCGATAAGCTCCTTTCCCTCACCCAAGCACGTATGACAGAGGATTTCGATCATCTCACTGCTCCCGCTGCCCACTGCCGTTTGTTCAAACTTCACTCCGAATTTTTTTGCAAGCTTCGTGCGTAATTCGTAGGCAGAGCCATCGGGATAAAGATTGCTGTGGAGCAGGGCCCTCTGCATCGCTTCCACCGCCCGAGGTGAAGCCCCCAGGGGATTCTCGTTGGATGCCAGCTTCACGATGTCCTCCGGGCGCAACCCTAGCTCACGAGCCGTCTCTTCGATAGGCTTTCCCGGTTGATAGGCTCGTATCTCCCGCACGTGAGGATGCGTATAAGACAGTATATTCATGCGTGCATTATAATCTTCCCACCCTCCTCTGACAAGTCCGGATTGCCCTGCTCGCGAGGGCGCGGCACGAAATCCCGCGGTAGAGGAGCTGTCCTTATTTCACAACTGGGGCATCTCCCTGAGAGCCGGGGGCGTGTCATTCCCGACCGGACTCGGGGCGGGAGCGGCAGGAGACGGCTGCTGAAGAGCGGGAGGCGGTGGGGTCGCTGACCGTGTTTCATCGGGAGGCGTTGCATTGAGCTTGCGATGCGAAGCCGAGAAACACTCGTTGAGCGCCGCCTGCAACTGCATATCCGGATATCCGAGGTAGAGAATGCGCGCGTGTTCATCCACGAGGACAGCCATCGGCAATTGGTTCACCCGATACGCCGAACCTGCCGTTCCTTTCTCATCATCCATGTAGCAAGTAAGTATCCCCTGCTCCGTCATCATCCCCTGCAGTTGCTCCGGTTCGCTGTGCGGCACAACCGGGCACAACTCCAGAGATGGGTACTGCTTCATCAACGCCGATTGCTTCTTCATGATGGAAAGCCCAACATCCTCCGCCGGGCTCCAGAAAAATATCAGATTCACCTTGCCCAGAACGGGAAACGTATTGCTCTGTCCCGAGGAATCAGTCAGTTTGAGCTGCGGTGGGATGGTTCCCACGCCCAAGTTGCGGATGCGATAAATCTGTTCCTCGGCCACTTGAGTGAGCGTCAGCTCCCCGAACTTTGCGTCCTCGGGTGATAAATTGAGGGCCTGTCGGATGAGGTAGATGCGCTTTGCTCTCACTCGGGCTCTCCCTCCTTCCGCCTCCGCCAAATTGGGGTTAGCCAACATGATACTCATGGCCATCGCTGCAGCTCCGCGTGCCGCCGGGGTCGTGTTGCGTTCATAGATCTTTTCCAGAACGGTGTAAACCTGCGCCCCCGTGTTTTCTGCCAACTTGGCGCAAGCCCCACCGATGAGAGGGGAACTATAATGCCTGTTGTCCACCGAATCCAGCAAGGCTTCCGCATAAGTAGCCAGCTTCTTGGGCGACTTTTCATAAAGTTTCGCCAGCGCTTCCGGGTGATTCAGAAACCACACGACAGCCGGCGCCGCCCAATCTTCCTCAAATTCGTAGGTCGGCACCTTACGAGTAGCCGAGGTCTCCTTGCCCTTTGTTTGACGGACACCGGGAGCCGCCACCTCACGCGTCCCCGTCTGGTTGCGGACGGCTTTCCAGAGGCGAGGGGCAAAATCTGTGGCGGACGGCGGTGGAAGGGAGGCGCGCTGCTCGTCCGTGGTAGCTACGCTGAGAGCAGCGTTATACTCGGCCTCTCGCTGAGCCCAGTACTCCAAGGCGCTCTTCATCTCCGCCTCGCCGCCACATGCCCAGCTCCCCAGGAGCTGCATCGCCATGAACACCGGTATGAAGTTCTGCCCTTTCATCTCGTCTCAACTCCCACGTAGCTCGTGATTGCGCCTTCGTCCCGCCACGCGTCTCACCGACGAGCGGAAATTACTTCTCCTCGATGTGTACGTCGTACACCTTGCCGAGGATGTTGAGCTTCATATCGTGTCCGGAAATGGAGGCACTGACGCCCACGCTGCTCAGCGCCGCGGGAGCCCCGTAATTTTCCTGCTTCGGCGTCGTGGGCGGCTCCGGACGCTTCCCGGCGTAATAATCTTCCAGCTGCTGAGGGAACATCGCATAGATGACGCAATTCTCATCCGTCGCCGGGATGTTCTTTGCACTGAGCTTATCGCGCAGGTTCTGCATCTCCGGCTTAATGAGATCGGCCGGTCGGCACGAAATCGGATCCTTGCCGGCCTTTTTGGCGCACAGAGCCTGCAGATCCGGATCCACCGACGCCGGAGTGTGTCCGTAGTAGCCGAGCGCCACATCCGCACACTGCGGCGTGATGTTCTTCCAGCGTCCGAACTTCACATTCATCATCGCCTGCACCCCGACAATCTGCGAAGTCGGCGTCACCAAGGGAATCCATCCCAAGGCTTTGCGCACCACCGGGATTTCCGCGAACACCTCTTCAAACTTGTCGGACATATTCATCTCCTTGAGCTGATTGCGGAAGTTGGAGAGCATACCGCCCGGCACCTGATAGCGCAAAGTGTCGCTGTTCACAATTTCATTCTTGTGGCTCGTGAAGCGGCTCAAGCTGTCATAGATGGGCTGCAGCATCGCGGATATCTGCGTGAGTTTGTCCTTAAAGTCATCCGCCACCACCGGACAGCGATCGTACCCTCTTAGCAGCGCCAGCATTCGCATACAGTCCGGCTGTCCCGTCCCATTGGCAAACGGCGCTATCGAGCAGTCAACCGCATCGGCTCCGGCGTTGATGCCCGCCACGTAGCTCGCCGCGCCTAACCCCGCTGTTTCATGCGTGTGAATCCACACCGGCAACCCCACCTTCGCCTTGAGTTCGGTGACAAGCGCCGCTGTTTCACTCGGAGGTATCAGACCCGCCATATCTTTGATGACGATGCCGTCCGCTCCCATCTCAGCTATTTTCTTGCCGAGCTTGGCAAAGTATTCGAGGTTATGCACCGGGGATGTGGTGTAGCAGATGGTGCCGTGTGCGATCGCCCCCACTTCTTTGGCGGCGCGTATCGAGGTGCGCATATTCTCCGGGTCGTTCAAGCAGTCAAAGATACGGAAAATATTCATGCCATGCTTGGCGCTCAGCTTCACAAAGGACTCCACGACGTCGTCCGCATAGTTCGTGTATCCCACCATGTTCTGCCCGCGCAGAAGCATCATGTGCGGCGTCTTCGGCGCCAGTTTCTTCAAGGCGTTGAGCCTCTCAAACGGCAACTCCCCCAAAAATCGCAAACCTGCGTCAATTGATGCCCCTCCCCACGTTTCCAAAGCTGAAAAACCCATTGTATCCAAGATGGGAGCTATGTCGTGCATTTGGTCGGTGGACATACGAGTGGCCGCCAGTGACTGGTGCCCGTCCCTCAAAACAGTACAGTTAAATGTTGCGGGTTTCATAATAAAATCACTGCCGCAGATTCTAGCATAATGCCCCTCCTGCGTCAAGCCTCGCGCACGCGAAGAGCAAAGCAAACGCATTGAAAATGCGTTTGCCATTTACGATCTACGATGTGGATGTTCTCGCGCCGTTCGGCGCGAGATATGCGAAGTGGATGCATAGCGGAATTTTTAACGATGTAGGTGTGTTGGCTAGAAAGTGGTCGGAGTTATGCCATGCCGGGAGTCCTCCGCGTGAAACGCGCGAATATAGGCGCCGTCAGGGACCGCAGGCGCGTTAACATCCCAATCGTAAATCGTAGAGAGTGTTCCGCCCCTGCGGTCGGGTTCCAATAAATCCCTTGCCCATCATAATCCTCCGGCGAGGAATCAATCGTCATCGCTGTCGCCCGGGGGGTTATCTCTGGCGTACGCCAAAATCATAACAAATCCGGCACAATTTAAAGCCACGCTCATCGGCAAGTCGATGCACAGCGCCTCAAACACACCGGCCGTGTACCACCACGCCGCATTCGGCGAGTTGTACTCGAAATCATACCTGAACGAATTGCCGGATTTTGGTCGCACGATGGTGTACTTTTGTGTAAAACTGGCACGCAGCTCCTTTTCATCCCCGGGGCGTACGCGATTGATGTCGCTCGGACGATCCGGGTAATTCGCCCGCCCTATCAGGTACATCGCGAAGTCTGCCGGTATCCGGTAGAGGTCATTATGCGAGGTGCGAGTCACTTCCACGGGACGTTCCTCCTCGTTCGGCGAGGTGTACGTGGTGTAGAGCACCTGGTATTTCTTGGCTACGCGGTAGCGCGGCAATTCCACGTAATACCCACTACCATCACTATACACATATTGTCCGGGTCCGACATCCGTGATGTTTGCCTGGGCGTCATAACTCCCCTGGCGGAAGAACGCCCCTGCGCTGTTGAACCAACACGAGCTGAGGCTTACCATCATCAGAAGCCCTATCCCGATCGCTTTCAGTGGTTTTCTCATTCTATGTTCTCCTTTCTTTTACTCAGCTAAATCCCTCAGTGAATCTGCCAGGACATCCATCAGTATCTCCTCGCAGCGCGCGTGGAATGGTTTCAAGTCCTCATCTTGCGGCGCATCGCTATCACCAAAGTAAAAGATGGCCTTGTGACGCTCGTTCTTCTGCGGGCTGCGACGCACAAAATGTTCATAATACTCCACGATGGCAGCCGCCAGCACGGAGTTCTCAATTTCCTGCTCACTCAGGCTCTCCAGGAATGCCCGGTACGTCTCCGTCGGGTAGGCCAGATCCTTCACCACGGCTTTTGCCAGCCGGTAAGATTCAGCATCCAGAGCATACTGCTGCGATGTCGCCGCAACGGGTGAGCTGTTTTGGTAAACGGTAGCCGCGTTGACTGGCGTAGTCGTGACCAGAGCTGCGCAGGCAAGCAATGTTGCCGCCGCCGCACGCCATTGCCCTGGGGAGCTTAACCGTTTATTTTTTGTTGGTCTTCTTATCATATGTTTTATGTTTGTGAATTGGTTTGTTGACTATTTAGGGAAGGTTACGCTGTACCAAGATCTTAGCCAAACTCAACATAGCGCAGGCGATCCTTGAGCAGGTCAAAATCTTTCACCCCCTGCGGCGTAAGCGCCTCCGCATACTTTTGCAAGGCATACAGCGCGTGGATTATAGCTCCCTTTGCGGGGTAATATGTGCTCGTATCCGCCACCTGTCGCGCCGTGAGACTCTGCGCACATATCCGCAGCCAGGGCTGCAGCTCATAGCCACCACCTACTACTTGGTGCACCAGTTCAGCATCATCCACGGTAGGCGCGCCGTAGGATTTCCCCGCGTAGGGCACCGGCGTCATGGGTACCTGACTCAGCTTCGCACACACCATCCCGTAATCCTGTTGTCCCTGTACAGAGAGCGAAGCCTGCTGTTCTTCAAGCCCTCGTTTACACGTCTTGAGATGCGAGAACATCGCATCGCTCCAGCTTCCATACGCCGCGGGATCCACTCCCGCTACAAGCTGCCTCCCCCAGGCGGTCAGCTCATAGCCCTGTCCGCTCCGTTGCACCAACCATCCCGGGTTACTCACATCGATGTTCGGGTTGTTCATCGAGTGGTAGTATTTCGGCAATGAGCCGCTTTCGCACCCACTCAGCGCTATCGCTATCCCTAACATCATCATGATTCTTTTCGCTTTCATCTGCTCTATTTGAATTCATGGATCGGTTAAAATTGCAACTTCCGCATATGATTCGCCGCCGTCTCGTTCCCCTGATCAGCCGCCATACGGTACAGTCTCGCCGCCTCCGTCATGTCCTTGTTCATCCTCTTGCCGGTCGCATGGCTCTTACCGAGTTCGTACTGCGCCCATGCCGGCCCGGCTTCCTCGTAGAATGTGATCAAAAGCAGTACTTGTACCCTAACTTGACCCCCAGTGAAAATACTTGGGTTTGATAATCATCAACTCCTAGGTTGTCAAAGGGTTGATCGATGAGATCGACACATGAAACCTGGATCGCCAAAACGAGAGAATTGCGCTCATCAAAATGCACTGTCAATCCCGCTTCGGCGCCGCCGTATAATCCCCACGAATTTTCCCGCAAGTGCTCGCTGTACGACTCGTTGATACGTATCCCATCTGGTCCTATGAAACTATCATAACCATAGTAGGAATCCGCAGCGGAAGATGTAACCAGACCAACAAAAATGCCCACAAATAAGTCCACTGAATCAACAATTTTGAAATCATGTCGAGCCCCAACCGTAATGAAGTAATTCTGTACCTCCCATTCATTACTGCTTCCCCAATAGTAGGAATCGCTTGCACCTGCCTCACTCACTGTATCATAACCTGTCGTGCAGCCAATTCTCACGTTGATTGAATTGCTGGGCGTCATCATGTAATAAAACAGGCATTCTATGCCACCCGTATCAATGCGCGGGTTACGCCCGTATTTTTCCGGGTTATCCAATTCGACCTGATCATTCAGTGCAAAGTTGAAAATTGTGTTAAACTCGACACCAAACTTATCCACTTCTTTCTCTTGTTCGCCGTACACCGAGCAGAACATCGTAAGAGCCGCGAATATGCAGAATAATTTCTTCATTGTCTTGTGTTGTTATTAGATACCACTTGATCCTTTCCCAAACTTCCCGCGCCTTTTCCTTCCCGTACCGACTTACAGCCGCTTCAACGCCTTCTTGGCACCTTCGTGCCCCTGATCGGCTGCCTTTTGATACCATCTTCTTGCCTCCGCGTAGTCCTTGCTCACTCCTTTGCCGTTTTCATAGCACAAGCCAAGGTTAAACTGCGCTTGCGCATTCCCCTGCTCCACTGCCAAGCGGTACCACTTCACAGACTCCGTCATGTCCTTGTTCACTCCATTGCCGTTCTCATAGCACCAACCAAGGGAACATTGCGCATCCGCAGTCCCTTGAGCCGCCGCCAGACGATACCACTTTACCGCCTCCGCGTAGTCTTTGCTCACTCCTGTACCGCCCCGATAGCAATTGCCAAGGTTATTCTGCGCAGCCGCATTCCCCTGCTCCGCCGCCAAGCGGTACCACTTCACCGCCTCTGCGTAATCCTTGTTCACTCCCTTGCCGTAAGCATAGCACACGCCAAGCTTAAACTGCGCCCACGCATCCCCCTGCTCCGCCGCTTTGCGGTACCACTTCACCGCCTCCGCGTAGTCTTTGCTCACTCCATTGCCGTTCTCATAGCACCAGCCAAGGTTATTCTGCGCTATCGCATTCCCCTGATCCGCCGCTAGGCGGTACCACTTTACAGCCTCCGCGTAGTCTTTGCTCACTCCATTGCCGTTCGCATAGCACACGCCTAAGCATTTCTGTGCACGCGCATACCCTTGATCCGCCGCTTTGCGATACCACTTCACCGCCTCCGTCATGTCCTTGCTCACTCCCCTGCCGTTTTCATAGCACCAGCCGAGATTACACTGCGCATTCACTTGCCCCTGCTCCGCCGCCTTGCGGTACCACTTCACCGCCTCCGTCATGTCCTTGCTCACTCCACTGCCAGTTTCATAGCACCAGCCAAGATAACACTGCGCATTCGCATTCCCCTGATCAGCTGCTGCACGGAACCACTTCACTGCCTCCGCGTAATCCCTACTCACCCCCTTGCCGTCCGCATAGCACACGCCAACTTCGTACTGCGCCCATGCCTGCCCGGCTTCCGCTTCCTTGTAGAATGCGGGCGTACTTCCCTCTGCTCCTGCAATAGCTGACAGGGCTACTATCGCCACCGCGGACGCCCTACGGATTACTTTTCGAATCTCTCCTTTGAAGGTGTGATTTTCTTTCATAGTAAATGTAAAGATTTGAAGTTTTGGCTCCGGCTTTCCGCCGGACATGGGTCAGCATATCTCTTTTCGAAAGAGATATGCCGGCGAACAAGCTATACTCAATTGATATCAAATAATTTACGACTTTACACATCAACAATTGGGCACCTCGTCTATGACAGCATTTTTGCCTTCATCAGGTGTCAAAGTTTTCTGTCTAAAAGTTTTTTGTTTTTTGGACTGGACATCTCTTTCGAAAAGAGGTGTCCTCCCAAATGACGCAATAAAGGCTTTAATCACTATATCTTGTGCAAGATATGTTAAAAATTCAGGGAATGAACACCCACTCCCCCACACGTGTCCCAAGAAAATCATCTCCGGACTCATTCAACACATTCCCCAAGACAAACGCATGAGAAAATGCGGTTGCCATGTACGATGGACGATGGACGATTTATTAATAATGTGCGCGTTGCGCAGCTTGCTTCGGATCGTCAGCCTATGCAGAATCTTCTTGAGAACCATCATCATGATGAACGCTTGTTGTCATGATTTTTGATAGGCATCAACGGTGATATCAATCCATAAGAGCTTTTTCTCTGTTGATGCACTTCTCTCAAATGCGTTTACCCTGAGGTCAGGGCTTGCGCTCCCAAGGTGAGTAACAAGCCTCCTGCTGCCGTCTGGAGCCAGCGAATGGGGAAATGGTGCATGAGACGCGCGAGGCAAAAGCTCCCCACGACGGACACAAAAGTGACCAACCCGATGCAACCCACCACAAGAGCCAGCTGCGGCGCAGTTAGTTCTGCATTCAGCACGCGACCGAGCGCAAGACAGATACCGATGGCGAAGGCATCCATGCTGGTCACCAGTCCGATGATCAGCAAACCGGCGATACCCAGTGGCATCATCTCCCGTTCGCCCGCACCCTTTTGCCATGCCTTCCTTATCGTGCTCACGCCGAGTGTCACAAAAATCAGGAAAGTCACCCATTCCCCATACCTCATCACCACCTCCCTCAGTCCCACTCCCCCCATGTACCCCAACAACGGCATTCCTGCCTGAAAGAGTCCGGTCACCGCCGCCAGGGCGAGGCAAGCGCCGCTCCTTCTCTGTCTCAGAATTAACCCGTATGAGAACGCATACGTCGCCGCATCAGCCGCCAAGGCGAAAGCAATCATAGCGAGCTCCAAGTAATTCATGGCTGCTCGGAATCAGGCTGCCTGGCAGGCAAGGAAGGAATGCAGCTCCTGCAACGCTCTTCGCTGGGTGGGACAGGCTCGGCGTCTCGCCCCCAACACCATGCTGCAGTGTTTCATCCCGGAAAAACGGTAGACTGTCAGCCCGCACTTCTTCAGTTCCTCCATACGGCGTCTCAGCTTTTCGTAGAAGAACAACGGCAAAGGCTCCTCCCCCGCCAGTTCATCCAAGTCGATATCGACCGGGGGCATTTGCTCGTGCAGATGCTCCGCAACGAGGGGTAACCCGATCTCACGCAACAACCCGCGCACCCGAGCAAAGAAGTACTCCAGCGGCAACGTCCGCAACGGGCAATACTTGTCCAAATACATCAAAATCCCCTCCGCTACCTCGCGACCAAACGGCAAATTCATCCCGGCCTCCTGCGCCGCCTCCGTCAATACCCTTTCTATCCACTCCAAGTCGTAGTCGAACGTTACGTAACGTCCTCTCTGAAGTATCGGGTGCCGGTTTTGTAGAGTATTCATCCCAAAGATAGTTTACGCTGCAAGGGGTCGATGGCCCTCTTACGCTGAGTGTTGCGCAATTGCTCGATGAACTCGTCGATGTCTTTGTACTGACGATACACCGAAGCGTAGCGCACGTACGCCACGGAGTCAATTCCCTGCAACTTTTCCATCACTTTCATCCCAATCACCGCCGTCGGAACCTCCCGCTGGTGGTCCCTGTGTAGCTCCGCGATGATCTCGTCCGTTGCCGAGTCTAACCTCTCCATGCTCACCGGTCTCTTTTCACACGCCTTGAGCATGCTCTTCAATATCTTCTCCCTGTTGAGAGACTCGTGGGCGTTTCCTCTCTTCACCACCCGTAGCTCCGTGCGCTCCAATTGCTCGTAGGTGGTGTATCTATAACCACAGCGCAGACACTCCCTCCGACGCCGAATGCAAGTACCCTCCCTGGCCATTCGTGAATCGATGACCTTGTCCTCCATGTACCCGCATTGTACGCACTTCATGGCCCGATGATACCCACAATAGGTTGTAGTGTCAAGAGAATTTCACTACAATATCAGCCAATTTTCCCTATCAAATTGAGCTCTTGAGCTTGACAAATCGGAGAGGATGTGTATCCTTGCACCTATGCGCGCTTTTTTCCACGCGGCACTCGTGTTCGGTCTGACGCTTTTTTCATCCTGTCAGTCCCAAATGTCAACGACAGTTGGCACGCACGCTCCTCGAGCCGGATACCCGACGTACCATCGCCCCGCGGCGACGCCTCGACCCGCTGCTCAGTCCGGCAATTCTTTGGTTCCGCCGCGCCCTCTGTCTCAGCCGCGCACTCCCGCCCCGGTTCCTGATTGTGCCGCGGTGTGTGTGATTGACCCCCGTACCGGTCATGTTCTCTACCAGCACAACGCGCATATGCGTCGTCAGGTAGCCAGCACTCAGAAAATCATGACCGCCCTCTGCGTGACAGATGCCGGCAACCTCAACAAACCCGTCACCATCGCTGCATCCGACAATTCCTCCGTCCCTCCTGTCAAGCTCGGTCTCAAGCCCGGCACCCAATACCGCCGCGGTGACCTCCTGCGAGCCATGCTCACCGGCAGTTACAACGATGTGGCTGTCACCCTCGCCCGCGACACAGCCGGCAGCGTACCTGCCTTCATGCAGAGAGTCAACGCCCGGGCGCGGCGTATGGGTATGCATAACTCCCACTTCGTCAATCCGAACGGACTTCCGGCAAACCAATATTCTACGGCCTACGATATGGCTTTGGCGGCCTGCTACGCCTACAACAACGCTACCATCCGCCGCTGCATCAACAAACCGGAATACCAATTCCGCATGGCGGACGGCTCCCTGCGTACCATCAAATCCACCAACAAACTGCTGCGCCGTTACTCCTGGGTTCAGGGCATGAAAACGGGCTATACCAACGCCGCCGGCAAGTGTCTCATCTCCTGTGCTGCGCTCAACGGTCAAGCCGTAATCGTCGTTATCCTCGGCAGCACCAACCGCAAAATCTGGGACGAATCCGTACGCTACCTCCGTTGGGCATTCGGTCTGCCTCAACAAGCCTGAAGCTTGCCAATCGAGCCTATTTGTGGTAGTATTCTGGCGCGATGGGGCGCATCTTCAAATGGGTAAACATCATCATCCTGCTACTGGTAGGAGGTGGAGCGTTGGTGCTCTGGCTGCGTGTTGAGAACCGCACGATGCGCGTCCTGCAACCGATGAGCCCGCTGTACAAGGGATATTCTGACCTTCCGGATCGAGCGGAGGGGGTACGCCTGACTCCCTTTGAATACGAGGGATACGACAAAAAGAAAGGGCTTGCCTGCATCGTCACGAGCAACGGTGAAGAAGGAGGCAAAACTCCCATCCAACAAGCACTCCTTGAAAAACTTCTGCCGGAGAGACTCGATAACCTTGGGAGTGTGGATTACGTCCTTATCTGCGTGGATTGGGATCACGGCATTCGCTCGGCCCTCCCGTTGGCAGAAACCCTCGCCGCCACCGGGCTCTCCTGCGTCCTATGGGAACCGAGAGGAAAGAATTCCGCACGAGAGTACAGCACGCGAGGTTTGCTGGAAAGCAAAGATGTTCCGCTCATCATCGATGCCCTAGAGCAAATATCCGGGAAAAAGGACCTCCTCATTTTCGGCATAGGTCGTGGCTACGGGGCGGAACTCATGATCCACGCTGCAACCAAAGACCAACGCCTACGTGCCATCGCCGGCATCAACGCATGCACATCTCTCAGCTCGTTGCTCAAACGATCCGGCGTCTCCGTACTCATGCGCGAACTCATCAGCCGCCGCATGGAAACCCTCACCGGTTTGGAGCCCTTTGACATAGCCGCCGTCAAGAGTGTGTTTGCTCTGGATCGACAGACCCCTGTCCTGCTCATCTACACAGAAGAGCCCGGTCTGGAAAGTTCGCCGGATGATTCCATAGCCATGTTCACCCAGCTCCACCCAGCGCAACGCCAATTGGCTACACTCCGCCGCGCGGATGACCCTCCCCATGCCACTACACGCGACCTCGTTTTCGTTCAAAAAGGCGGGACTCACGAGATTAAGCATCACCTCACCGCCGACCTGCTGCAAGATGCCGATGAAATACCTGCGCTTATCTTACGATGGATGAATCAACACGTACCCGCCCTGCTGGAAACTCCTGCACCTCTCCCCCAATCTAACCCCTAATCCGTTTCTTTTCGGACCCGTCTCCTCCCCATGGCATTTTCCGTTACCAGACGCTTCCGTCGACGTCGGCACACCAACCGACGCCGCGGAGTCTTCACTCTCTCGGAACAGCGCCATACTCTCCCTCTCATCCTCCTGGCGGCTCTCGCCGCCCTCGTAACCCACATCGCTGCCCTGCGTGCCACGCCCTGGGTGATACGTTTCTGGGAGAACTCGGGGGAGACCTCCAAAGAACTACGAGTGCAGGACGAAGAGGTTCGGGTCGTGGTAAGGAAAGCTCCTGCCGAGGAGTTGCAAACGTCTCACCCTGTCCCGCCGGCTGAACCCACCGAACCGGAGCAACTCGAACCGGAGCCCCTGGAAATCGACCTCCTCGACATTGATGTGAAAGAGCTCGTCATGGCTCCCGGTGAAACCAATCTTCCTCTGCCGGCTCCGGAGGAGACCGATTCCTCTCCCCAGGAAACTCCCCAGCTCACACCTGCCGCCTCCGCCATGGCGCTTCCTTCCACTCAGGATCTGCCGGATATCGTTGAAAAGATCCCCGAGCCCACCCCGGTAAATGCCAATTCTGTCATCGCCAACGCTTCACCCCAATCGCAAATGCTTGACGACGCCGAGGGGCTCATTGACCAAGAACTGCGCCGCCAAGCCAAGAATGGCACGTCCGGCCTGCCTGCCGATACGCGGACTCTCTCCCAACTCATGGGTCTCTCCAACTTGGGGGCTTCGTCCGGTGTGGCTCGACTGGGCACCGATCTCTTGTTTGCTTTTAATGAGAGCAAACTGAAAAACTCCGCGCGCATCTCACTGCTCCAGCTCGCTGCCCTCATCCACAAAAATCCTTCCACCACCTTCATCATTGAAGGGCACACCGACGGTATCGGCTCCCCGGAATACAACGCAGATCTTTCACGAAGACGTGCTGCAGCCGTTGTGGAATGGCTCGCTCGCAATGGGGTACCCACCAGCCGCGTGTTGCTCCGAGCCTGCGGCTCTTCCCGTCCGCTCGTCGATACCTCACTCCCACGCGACAAGCAGGCTCTCAATCGACGCGTGGAAATCCATATGCGCAAACCCGGCGAGGCACCCCCTCAGGACTGCATTCCGGCTCAGCCCGTCGCGAGATGATGCCGGATTTTTCCCAATTGCAGTGCCTGAGCTCCGTTGAAGAAGGAGATGTCCTTCTGCCGCGGCGTGGCGGACTTCTCACTCCTCATTGTTCGGCTCTGCTTTCTCTGGATTACGATGGAACACTCTGCTGTGGAGAGGCACGGGAGCCCGAATCAGTTTTCTTTGATTCTATCCGGGCACTTCGCCCACTCGGCGTACGTTGGGGAATCAACACGGGACGCACTCTCCGGGAAATGGCTCAATTCCTCGCGAATTTTGAAGAACAACCGGACTTCCTCTGCACCCGAGAACGCTTCGTCTATCTCGTGGACAGTGACGGAGTGTGGCATGCGGCAGAGAAACACAACGCCGCCTGTCACTCTGCACAACTCGCTATGCAGCACCGCCTGTTGCCGGAGTGGAATGCCCTTCTTCCCCGACTCTCGCTTACCTGTCCGGCCGCTGAATGGCATCTCTCGGAGAAAGATCCTCTCTCCATCGTCGCCCGGGACAGCGAGACCATGGATGCACTCGTGCCAACTTTCATCGAACTCTTGCGCAAACATCCGGACGTCAGTATGCAGCGCGCCTCCCGCTTCATGCGTCTCACGGACGCCCGTTTCAACAAGGGCAGTGTACTCTCCGTCGTGATGCAACGATGGACTGTTCCCGAGGAACGGCTCTTTATCATGGGAGACGGACACAATGATCTGGACGCCTTTGCCGCTTTTCCCCGCGCCTTCTGCTGCGCCCCCTCCTCCGCGCATCCTGACGTTATCAGCTGGTTGCTAGCCCACGGCGGATCCGTCTTTCCTTCCGTTTCTGATGCGGTCCGGAAATGGTTTTCTGTTGACAGGACAAAACACCTGTGATAGGGTCACAGACGAAAGTTAACGTTTATCTTCTATGCCTACAAAACCTGACAACTACCTCGTTTGGTCTATTCTGGTGACTCTCTTTTGCTGTCTGCCCTTTGGTGTTGTTGCTATCGTGAAATCGTGTGCCGTCGATTCAGCGTTCAACGCCGGTAATTCAGAGCTTGCTCAAATGGAATCTGCCGCTGCAAAGAAATGGTGCTGGATCAGCTTCATCACCGGTTTTGTTGTCATTGCTCTGTACGCTATTTTCGGCTTTTTGCTTGCTGCCATCGGTGCGGGGCATTAAACTTCCTCTGCCGACTTTCTCTGAATAGCCGACAGTCGGCTCCGCACCATGCGTCTTCAACAAATGATTTGGTTGGTGATTGCTCCCGTAATGGGACTTCTCCTTCTGTGTGGGATGTTGTGGGCTCCGGAGGTCTCCGCTATATGGCTCGGTAAGTTGCTACCGCCCTGTCTTTTCCATCAACTAACCGGGTTAAGCTGCCCGGGGTGTGGCGGCACGCACGCTGTCCAAGCTCTGCTCCGCGGCGATTGGCTAGCCGCCTGGCACTTCAACATGTTCCTCTGGATTTCTATCGTGCTTCTCGCCGAAGAATACTTCCGCTATGCCCTCATTCTGCTCCGTGGTTATGAACACATCTCTTCTTCACACACCTACACGACGTTGCTCAAACTCTACGCTCTGGCTACCATCGCCTGGTTTGTCCTCCGTAATGTCTTTAATCTTTAACTAAAGCGAAGGCCAACGAACCGAGCTATATGCGATGAACGATGTTTTCAACTTCCTCGATGAAAAAATCGAGGGTATGTAACGGTCGTCTTCCGCAGGGCAAACGCATTTGAGAGAGGTGCATCAAGAGAAAATGCTCTTATTGATTGATATCATCGTTGATGCCTATCAAAAATCATGACAACAAGAGGCCATCATAATGATGGTTCTCAAGGAGCCTTCTCGTTCGCCAAATTCGCGGCGTAGCCGCCGAACTCCCCATATCGTAAATCGTAAATTGACTCGTCGGCACCACACTGCCTCCTCACCCCAAGGGGCAAAAGCTGCGCTTTTGTCTAACCAGCTTTACAGCCGTCGGCTGTCTTGTAAATGGCAAACGCATCCCAAATGCGGTTGCCCTGCCGTATTCCGGCGCCCCGTTGCCCCGTCTGCCACAACTCTCATTCGCCGCGATTGTCGGACGAGTTTCTCACATCGTCCGGGGTTTGAGAACGCCGGAACGCCACGAGCAGCACGCACGTCAAACTCACCAGCCCTGCTATCGCATTGCCTATCACCGGCGAGAAACAAATTCCGCAGTCCGGGGACTCAAGGAAGTAGCTCACGCACACAGCCGTCATGAAGGCGGCCGGCAGGGCGGCGGCCCAGTAGCAGCGTCTCCTCTGTCGCAGGCACACCGCTATGCTCCATAACGTGAAGCAGGCCAATACTTGATTCGCCCACCCAAAGTAGCGCCATATCACTCCGAAGTTGATCTGCGATATAGCCACCACGACCGCGAAAAGCGGAAGGGCAAGCACGAGTCTCTTGCTCAAACTCTGCTGCGGAAGGTGCATCGCATCCGCCAAAATCAGACGGCAGCTGCGCATCGCCGTGTCGCCGCTCGTGATCGGCAGCACCACGACACCCAGCACGGCTAACCAGGTCCCTACACTGCCGAGCAGTTGGCTGCAAGCTACGTGCACCGCCGTAGCGGGACTGAGCAGGCTGAGTTCCCCAAAGCTGAGAGCCGTGCCGCCTTCCTTCAACGGCTCCACCGCTCCCGCCACCGCCGCGTATGCCGTCGGCATCTCACGCAGAGTGAGCCCTACCACCGCCCACACCAATGCCACGAGTCCCTCCGTGATCATCGCTCCATAGAAAACAGGTCGCATCAACCGCGCCTCCCCTAGGCAGCGTACCATCATCGGGCTTTGCGTGGCGTGGAACCCGGACACAGCACCGCAGGCTATCGTTACAAAAAGCAGAGGCCAGGCGGAAATCCCCTGCGGATGCACATTGGATGAGAAATCGAGATCCGGTAAAATGCTGTAATCACTCAACGGAAGCCCAATCGCAAGTCCAATCACCATGAAAAGGAAAAGGGCGCCGAAGAGGGGGTAGATCCTGCCGATGATGGTGTTGATCGGCAAGATGGTAGCCAGAAGGTAATAGCCCAGAATGAGGACACACCAAGTCTGCACTGAGACCTCCCCCATCATGGCGTGTAACATACCGGCCGGTCCCATCGTGAACACGACTCCCACCATGAGCAACAACCCAACGCATACGACACGAAGTGCGTGCTGCGACCACCTGCCCAAATACCTCCCTACCAGATAGGGCATGTTGGCTCCATCGTGCTCCGCGCTCATCACCGCCGCCATAAAATCATGCACCGCACCCGCGAGAATGCAACCCACTACAATCCACACCAACGCGATCGGACCGAACAAACACCCCGCCAACGCACCAAATACCGGACCCAGACCTGCTATGTTGAGCAACTGCACCAAAAACACGCGCCACGGCGGCATACGCACGTAATCCACCCCGTCCGCATGCGTCTCACAAGGCATCTTCATGTCCCTCCGCACGCCGTATATGCGCTCCGCCACGCGCCCGTACACGGCATACCCCGCTACGAGAAGCAGCACACAAAGCGCAAAGTAGAAAACACCCGTCATCTTCAAATCTCGCTCCGAGGGATGCGAAAGGCGGGGAGAGCTTCAGCCTTTCCCCGCCCTCAATCTCAATCCTTCCTGACCTACGCCACAGGTTTTGCCAGGACCTTGCGCAACCGCGCAAACCGAGGCAGCGCCTGCACGGTCTTCATGCCGGTCTCCCCCTGGATGAGCGGGAGGGCGTAATCAATGAAAGGCATCTCGACACCGTTGCCGGCAGCGTTGATCCACTCGCGCGGCACCTTTCTTTCAAAGTTTGCTACGCTCTCCAGAGGCAACAGTTTTGTATTGCACACATACTGACCATACAGGTCGTTACGCTCAAAAGCCACCATCTTGTCCGTGTCTCCATTCACGGCGGCTGTCACTGCCGTCTTGCCCGCCAGATACGCTTCCATGGCATCCGTGGTGGAGGCCAGGTGTGTCGCACAACGCTGCAGGAGGGAAGGCTCGATGGCACGCACTTTCGCATCGATTCTCGTGCGCACCACCTCTGCCAACTTGTTGGCCAAGCCCCCGAGCTGGGCATGACCGAAGCCATCGTTGCCATTGGTCTTGGCCTCCGAGATGAACTTGCCATCCTTGTCGTGAATGCCCTCAGAAACGACCACGAGACATTTGCCTGTCGCTTTGTAAATACGCTCGACGTCATCGAGGAAGGTGTTGATGTCAAAGTCAACCTCCGGGAGATAGATGAGGTCGGGACCCGCCCCGGCAAAACTTGCCAGCGCCGCCGCTGCCGTGAGCCATCCGGCGTGACGTCCCATCACTTCAATGATGGTTACCATCCCGGTGTCGTAGCAGCAAGCATCGTGCTTCACCTCCATGCAGGATGTCGCGATGTACTTCGCCGCGGAAGCATAACCCGGGCAGTGGTCCGTGCCGTAGAGGTCGTTGTCAATGGTCTTGGGAATGCCCATCACGCGGCATTCATACCCGCTTTTCTGCATGAATTTGGAAATCTTGTTGCAGGTATCCATGGAGTCGTTGCCTCCATTGTAGAAGAAGTAGCGTACGTCAAACTTCTTGAAGGTATCGAGGATTTTCTCATAATCCGTCGGATCCTCGTCAGGGTCCTTCATCTTATATCGGCAGGTTCCCAAAGCCGATGCCGGCGTAAACTTCAGCAACTCCAGCTCCACCGGATCCTCCATCCCCAAATCGTACAGCCTCCCGTTCAACACTCCGATAATCCCATTCGCCGCCCCGAGCACGCGCGTGATCTGCGGCGCATTCAACGCCGTCTGCACCGCCCCCAACACACTCGCGTTAATCACTGCCGTCGGTCCCCCGGATTGTCCGATAATGCATGCTCCTTTTAGATCTTTCATAGCTGATTGTTTACGTTTTATTCCAACGTCGCCCGGCAAAATGCGCCGCGCGCGTCGCCGCGCATTCTACACGATTCTGTTCCACTTTGCAAGCCCTTACTTTGTACGGTTCTTCGTTTCGTTGTTGTAAAATTAAGTGCAACATGGGGATAAGGAGACAGACTCTGCTTTGTCGATTGAAAAAATCTTCTCTCTGTCCTGTCCCGGTGATGAATGGGAAGTATTCATAATCATTAAAGATTCGCAACATATTGACTCGTGCAAGGCATTGCTCCACCCATTTCTCCTCAAACAAGGATTTCTATCGAGGCCTCTTATCGATCTTATGAGCAAAGCTTTGATCGCTGAACGTCAATCTTACCGGATCCTCTCATTTGTCTGTTTGTTTTTGTTCAATTTGCCTTTGACGGAGAAAGGGAGTTTTCTTGCAGGCGTATTCTTGCCCTGTGGTCGATGCAGGAATACAGCGTTTGCTCCTCGGGGTGGTACTCCAACCACAGCAACATTTCCCGCCCATTCTCCTGTACCTGCAGGACGTACCCGAGTCCACAGCGTTTCCAACCTGCTGACTCCAAGGCACGGTCGAATTGCTCCGAAGGCGAGGTCTCCAGTCGTACCTCCAGTTCGTTAGAGTCTATGTCAAAAATCGCCTCCTTCACCTGCAAAGATTCACAGGGGATGCGATAATTCTTTTCCACCCACTCCGGCGTTTCCCGCACATGATCGAGGTACTCCATCACCATTCCTGCCGACACAAGAAAGATCACCCAAAGTGCTAAGAGCCCCGCAGAAATGCCACCAATCACATGGATAATCACGACCCACGCAGGGGCCTTTCTTTAATTGCGCGTCTTCATACACAGCATTTTACATAACGAAAACATGCGCGACAAGGAAAAAGCGGCAAAAGTTTAAGAAAAGCGAAAGGTAAAATTTTGTGAATTGCAAGAACAAATGCAACATATGACAGAAAGAGTTGAGATCATGCGAAGAGAGGGGTAAAATAGTGAC
>CANQYL010000033.1 GCA_947628035.1 uncultured Akkermansia sp.
AAACATCATGTGGCAACTGCAACGGATAGAAAATATCGTCAAGAATTATGGGACAGCAGGAGACAGGGGAGGGGGAGAAGCAGCACCGGAAACGCCCTATTTATGTGGAGGGATCCTTTTAAGGGATTAAAATTATGGGACAGCATAGGAGCGTTCCAGAACTTGAAGAACAAAATTCCTAAACCCTAATTTTAGAAATCCCCCCGCCAAACCCCGTTACTATGCGCATGACGTCGTCATATTGACCACGTTATGGGATGCTAATGACCGTAAATCGTAAATAGGCGCAGCCCAGCGCCTCCGCCTCCGCTGGTGAGGATCGAATCTCATCCGACCTCACAAAGCTTTGCGGAGAGAGAGGGATTGAGTTGGGTCGGGGAGGAGATCGAGCACGGCAAAGGAATCGTCGGGCAGAGCTTCGATGATATCGAGATCGGAATCAGAGCGAATGGGGTAGTAGTCGGCGCGAAGGAGACGAGCGAAGTCCGCCGGGGAGAGGATGGGCGGCTGGTGGATGAGACGGCGGAGTTCGGCATGGGAGTCTTGGCGAGCAAGCCCCGCACCTTCGTTGTTGAGGACGGCGATGATGCGTTTGCCCGTGGGGAGCTGGGAGGTGAATTCAGCGGCGGAGGCGTCGCGTAGGAAAGAAAGGTCTCCGATGAGAGCGCAAGCAAAGGAGGAATCGACGGAGTTGGCAAGAAAAGCGGAGACGGCGCCGTCGGACGAACCGGAGAGAGAGGTGGAACGTACGTAGTAGGTGGGAACCTGGAGCTGGGCGAATTGATTCCAGAGGATGGATGCGGAGGGACTGCCTAGAAAGAGGACTTCAGCAAGGGCTGCGTGTTGAGAGAATGAGCGGACGAGAGAGGCATCGCTTTCCGGGAGAGCGAGGAGAAGCTCGTCGATTTGGGCGGCGATGCTCCGGGAGCGAGAAAGGTACCGGAGGGGATCCCCGACGTGGGGGACATCGTCGAGAGCCTTCATGATCTGTTCGGGGTCGCCTTCGATGCGGAAGGAAGGACGTCGGAGACCGGAGAAACCGCTGCGTGTGATAGAAAAGACGGAGGTGTCGGGTATATCCTCAAGGGCACGCCAGAAGGAAAAGGAAGGGACGGCGCCGACGCGAAGGATGAAGGGAGGGTGGGTGTCAGTCAGGATGTCGTTGCCGCCGAAGAGCAGGAGAGAACCGAGCTTTTCGCGCAGACCGCTGGTGGCATCTGCTAAGACGGGGACACGCAGGGTGCGGGCGAGCCAGAGGACGGATTCCTGCTCCTCCGGATCGAGTGCTCCCAGAAGAAGAACGAGTCCCTCATGGGCGTGGAATCGAAGCATGGCGGAGAGGTCAGCCAGGGAGGAACGGAAAGTCGGGGGAGGCGGGGGGGCAGACACGGAAGAGAGCTCGGTACGACCAATGCTTAGATCCTCAGAGCAGCAGAGCCGAAGATGCAGGGGAAAGCCATCGCCGCAGATGGGAATAAGGTCGGGAAAGTCGGAGAGGGAACAAGGAAGGTGGAGTTCCAGAGAGGAAGCAAACATGCCGAAGAGGGAGTCCTGCTCTGCGCGTGAGTAGGCCCCGACGTCTCCGACCGGAAGCTCGTCGTCAGCGGTGACGATGATGAGAGGACGTCGTTCGTAGTACGCCTCAATAACGGCGGGCATGAGAGAGGCAGCGGCGGCGGTTCCCCCGGTCAGGACAGCCACGGGACGGGAGGTGGCTTGGATGCGACCGAGGGCGAAAAAACCGGCGCTGCGTTCATCCGGGATATGCCAGCGATGGATAGACGGACAGTGAGCGAGGGCTGTGAGCAAAGGGGCGTTCAATTCTCCGGGGCAACAAACCCACTCGGCGACACCTGCTCGGGCACAGCTGGAAATCACGCTATCCATGGTGGATCACTTCTTCTGCTGCTTGCGAAACGACGGGGAAAGCCGTGCGTCGTTATTTCAGCGGTTGGTCGGTCTCAGGATTGACCTCGGTTCCATTGATAAACTTGCGGACTTTTTCCGGACCGTCGCCGGAGCGTTCGCGACGGATTTCGATGCGTGTTTCCTTCATGCCTCCCTTGCCGTCCGGGACGATGGAAATGCTTGTCTCGACGCTGCGAGAGAAATTGCCGTCGGCAGAGTCGTTCTGGATGAGCGGCTGAGGTTCGGGTACATCGTCAGATGTCGTCTGTTGTGCGGGTGTTGGGGGTGTCGCAGGAACGGAATCTGCCGGCGGAGCAGGCTGATCGGCTGGCACAGGTTGTGCCGGAGCGCCATCAACCGGTTGAGGGGCGGGGACGCCGGGTGTAGCGGGGGAGGTTCCGTCCGCCGGCGGAGTTGCCGGGTTAGCCGTAGCATGGGGTTGATGCTGCACACGAGCAAAACGGGTGCAGGCATGAACGTCTTTGTTGCCCTCTTCGCGGAAGAGGTAGATGTGGTCAATGTTCATGAGAGCCTCGTCCCCGGGCTTCATCTCGCGAATTTGGCGACCGAGGTCGGCTTCCTGTCCGGGCACGTCTGCTGCCAGGGAGACGGCGAAAACTTTACCCGGGTTCATAGCGCCATCTCCCATGCGGTCGTAGCGGCGGCTGGCGAGGTTCTGCTTCACCTCAAACACCGCCACTTCTTCCATACCCGGATCAGGCACATTCAGGTCCACGACGGGGATGGAGCGGATTCCTTTGAACACGGCGTGAACCGCGTTGGAGGCCAGCAGGTCACTGTGGTACACACCCTGACGGGGAGTATTCACCATGCCCGGCCGACCCACTGAAATATCTGCCAAGGTGACACTCACCGCAGGCAAAACCATCAAACTGTACAGAATAGGATTGATTTTCATACTTGTTGGGAAAGACACCGGACGGGCGCTATCTGTTCAAAGAAAACCGACATTTTGTTTTAAGTTGATTATTGCCGTCCACACGTGTCCCCATAAAATCTTCTCCGAGCTCATTCAACCCCAGGGCAAACGCATTAGGAAATGCGTTTGCCCTAATAGCATGTCCTTTTTCCTTGCTTTCACCTATCAAATGTGATAGAAGAAAAGACGGTGAAAGTCAATGTAGCACAGTGGATCGGCACGAGGGCACGGCAGGAGGATGCGTACGCTGTGCGCCACTTTCCCCACGGAACATTGGTGGTGGTATGTGATGGGATGGGAGGTCACGCCTGCGGATGCAAGGCGGCAGAGATCGCTTCGAGATCTTTTTCTGATTGCTTTGATGGAGCGAGGGGGAATAGCGTGCCGGAGCGTATGCGGGACGCCTTGAAAAGGGCGAATCAGAACGTCGGGGAATTTTTTGCCAAGGAGGGGACCTATGGAGGATGTACGTTGTTAGCTGTCTACTTGTCATCGAGCGTGATGTGGTGGACGAGTGTGGGGGATTCTCCGCTGTTGGTGTGGAGGCGTGGGCGTCTCATGCGGTTGAATGCTGATCATTCTTTGCGCGCGATGTACAAGCAGATGATATGCGATACCGGTGCATCGGACGTAGAGATATCTCAGGCGCATTCTCTGCGCTCGGCCGTGACAGGCGAGAAGATACCTCTGGTCGATGCGCCGCCTACGCCCTATCTCTTGTTGCCGGGCGACCGGATCATCATGGGTAGTGACGGGATGGACGACTTGTTGCTGAATGGGGCTCTCCCGGACACGACGAGAGAGATTCTTAACAGACGGGGGAGTAATTTGGCAGTTGAGTTGGTGAAAGCGTGTGAGGAGATGGATAGGCTGGAAGCGGACAATGTGACGGTGTTGACCGTCGATTACGCAACGCCCTAGACGCTGGGCGCCTGATGTACAATGTTGAAAATTAGCGTGCTACGAGCGGATTGTGCGATGCCGTATTGATGGGGGCATGGATCATAGTGTGCGTATGGCATCTGATACAGCAAGAGGGTTTTCTTCTTCAGCTAACGGGGATTGAACGAGAGAACGGGATGAGGTTTCTTACCACTTACCATGAAAAAGAATTGCCTGACATGCGGGTACGAGGAAGGACGCTATGTCCTGCCCCCTCTGCCGTATTCTCCCGCTTCATTAGAACCGCTGCTGGATGAGGAGACCGTCTTGCTGCATCACGATAAACACCATGCGGCTTACGTGTCCGGAGCGAACGCGGCGGTCGACACTCTGCAGAGAGTGGCGCGTGGTGAGCTTGCCGCGGAGGAGGCTCCCTATGCCGCTCGTCTGCTGGCCTTTAACCTGGGCGGACACATCTTGCACTGTCTGTACTGGGAGAGCATTACTGGGGCAACAGGGGGCTCCCCCGAAGGAAAATTGGCCGATGCAATCAACCATTCTTTTGGGAGCATGGAAGGTTTTGAAACGACATTTCGAGCCGTGACAATGGGAATACAGGGGAGTGGTTGGGGTGTTGTGGGGATGGATCCTGTGAGCGGTTTGTTGCGCGTCTTCGGAGTCGAGCGACACCATGATATTTTGGCACCGGGTTTTGAACCCATCCTCGCTTGCGATGTCTGGGAGCACGCCTACTATCTGCGTTACCAGAGCAACAGGGCGGGGTACGTCGATTCCTTTCTCAAGCATATCGATTGGGAAAAAACACAACAACGATTAACTGCAATTTGTCATGAATAAGGATACTACGACACATTCGCCGGGGCGAGCTACACACACCACGTGGTTGATGGCGTTGCTGGCCATAGCAGAACTCATTCTGGGCTTCGTGCTGTTGAGCTTTCCGTATTTGATGGGGGCTTCAGCCGTGTGGGTGGCAGGATTTGTTCTCCTGGTTGTGGCTGTCATGAGGCTCATTCAGGTATTTACACGACCGGGGTACCGCTTGTGGAATTTTCTGGCAGCGCTCCTATACTGTCTGCTGGGACTGATGTTCATCATGCGGACGGAGGTATCACTTTCGGTCATCACCCTGGTGATAGGCATTGCGCTGCTTGTGGGGGGCGTGTTGCGTTTGGCTATGGCCTTTACCTTGAGGAGTCAAGTCGGCAGCACGTGGCGTTTCTTCAACGCGATCATCTCGATCGTGTTGGGCGCGCTCGTCACGTGGGGGTGGCCGGAGAGTTCATACTGGCTGCTCGGTACCGTGATAGCCATCGAAATGATCTTCTCCGGGTGGACTTTGCTTTTCTTGGCATTGGCGCCGCGGCGTGAGGAGGTGCACTCACACGTCGGATAAAAGTCTCGAAGAAAATTCCTAGCATCTGCGTCGGTCCCCGTTGGTATCGGCGCAGATTTTTTATTCTAAGTTGAAAGAGAACCGTTCAGGCACGTTTACGCAGAGAGGCGGGCAAGATGCGCAGTTGTTCGCGGTATTTCGCAATTGTTCTTCGAGCGATACGGATACCTTCCTGGGAAAGGAGAGATTCGAGTTTGGCATCGCTGAGGGGTTTTCTTGGGTCCTCCTGTTCGATGAGTTTACGGATGCGCATACGTGCAAGGTCTCCGGAGACCCCTTCAGTCCCATCCGTTTCACTGAGGGCAACGGAGAAAAAAGAACGCAGTTCGTACAGACCGTGATCACAGCGTAAAAATTTGCCGTTGACGGCACGGGAAACCGTTGAGATATGCAATCCGGTATCGGTAGCGATGTCCTCCATCTTGAGGGGGAGAAGGTGGGAGGCTCCGGAGAGGAAGAAAGGACGCTGACGAGCCACGATCGCTTGTGAGACGGCAAGAATGGTGGTCTGTCGCTTTTCGATGGCCTTGATCAATTCGCGGGCGTCGCGGAAGCATTGAGAGAGGTATTGCCGGACTTCTTCCTTGTCGCTCTGTTCGGCGAGCATCTCGCGGTATTGTACGGAGAGCGCAAGGTGAGGAATTCCTTCGCCGGTGAGTCGCACCGAGAGCTCATTGCCCTCGCGGTGAACGACGACATCCGGAGCGATGATGACGCGTTCCGTCGGAGTAAAGGAACTGCCGGGATCCGGGTTGAGGCGGGAGATGCGGTGGACGGCGGCGGCGAGACTTTCATCCGATACACCGAGGGCTCGTGCCGCTTCTGCGTAACGGTGGCGGGCGAGATCGTTCCATCGCTCGGTGACGACGCGGTAGGCCAGCGAATTCTCATCGCCGACGCGTTGCAGTTGGAGCATGAGACTCTCCCGTAAATCACGCGCGCCAACGCCGGCCGGTTCCAGATCCTGTACCACGTGGAGAGCCTTGTTCAACATGGTAGGAGGCAGACCGTATGTGGTCGGATCTTCCGGGAAAAAGCCATGGGAATCCAGATGAGCGATGAGTTCCAGAGCGGCTGACTCCAGTCGAGCCGGTAGGGCGCTCTGGAGAACCTGTTGGGTGAGGTGAGCCGATAGAGTTGTCTGTTCAGGCAGAGATTCCATGAGGAATTCGTGGCGTCGAGCTGCCTCATAATCGGGAGGATCAGTGTCCGACTCGGCGTCCGATGAATGGGAAGGACTCTCTTCTTCCAGCACGGGGTTGGAGTTGACGGCCTGAGTGACGAGCTGGGAGAGCTCCATTTGGGTGGCTTGAAGTGTGCGCAGGAAGAGCTGCAGGGAGGCGCCCATGACCATACTCTGCCGCATACCTTGCTCGAGGTGTTGGAAGCTCATAACGGTTCTTGCTGGGTTACGGCTAATTTTTGCAGTCTCTCCATCTCCTTTATGCACTGTAGCAACTCTTCCCGGGGGAGCTGAGGATCACGGATACGCGCTCGCAGGCTGTCAATGCGGGCGAGAATGGAATCCTTCGCCGCGCGAGCACATGCGTCGGCGATGTAGGCATCGAAACCCTCCTCCGGGAAATTCTCCAGCGGGATGAGGCGTAGGGCAGCGCCTTGCTCCGGCGGGAGGGTGTCTGCCAGGGAGTCGCGGGCATCACTGTTGCCCGGTTCGGGGAGAACCTCCAGCACGCGTTGCAGGAGAACGCCTCCGGAAAGAGTGCGGATGGGTTCCTGTAATTCTTCGATACGCTCGACGAGTTTGTCCTGGGCAGCTCGGTTGCTGAGAGCCATGCAAATGAGCCCGCGGAGGGTGGGGTGCAGCTGGATGGGGATAACTTTGGAGGAAGGTCGAGAGGAGCGTTCGGCATCCTGTCCCGACTCAGGACCCTCGTCCGCATCGGTATCGTCAGGCATACCCTGTTGCTGGGAAAGGGAGACAGTCGGTGAATTTTTGCGCTCCCGGAGAATTTGTGTGACGAGGGAGCGGAAGGAATCGAGTCCGACGTTGAGACGGGTAGCGAGATCCGCGACGGCGATATCCCGGCGTACGTTGTCCGATATCTCTGAGACGAGGTCGGCCATGCGAGGAACGAGCGCCGCGCGGGCGTTGGCGTCCCCCTCGGCGGCGTTTAACTCGCGACCGACGCGAACCTCGAGGTAAGGTCGAGCGGTGGCGATGGCATCGCGCAAGGCGTCGGGTCCACTCCCGGTGATAAGGGAGTCCGGATCCTCGCCGGATGGGAGCGTTGCCCAATAGATTTCCAGTCCGGCCTGGGCGAGCTTGCGGTAGGTTTTTTCGCTGGCAGCTACGCCGGCCTTGTCTCCGTCGTAGCAGAGTGTCGCTTTTCGGGCGTACTTGGCCAGTATGCGGGCGTGATCTTCGGTAAAGGCCGTGCCGAGACCGGCGACGGCGTTGCGGATGTCCGCCTTTTCGTGGCAGGCGATGACATCGAGCTGTCCCTCGCAGATGACGGCGGACATGCCATTTTTAGCGATGGCGGATGTCGCCTTATAGAGACCGAAGAGGAGACTCCCTTTACGGAAAGCGAGGGTCTCCGCCGTGTTGACGTATTTACGCGGGTCTTTGTCCGCTTGCATCACACGACCGGAAAAGCCGACAACTTCGCCACGGATGTTGCGGATGGGGAACATGAGACGATCCCGGAACACGGGGTACACGCCCTCGGAACCTTGTCCGAGAAGGTAGGCCTCCGTGAGCAATTTGGCATCAAAGCCACGACTATCTGCGAGATCGCGCAGGGGCTTGAAATTGAGCGGAGCCCAGCCGAGTTGCCAAGCTTTGGCGATGTCGATGTTGATGGCACGGGATTGGAGGTATTGGCGGACGTGGGAGGCATCCTGACTGCGGCAGAGGAGAGAATGGAAAAAGGCAGCGGCAAGCTCGTTGAGTTCAATGATCCGCGCGCGCAGTCGTCGTTTTCTTTCAAGTTCGGGGTCATCTTCTTCCTCGATAACGGGGACCCCATTCATGTCTGCCAGACGGCGGAGAGCCGTGGGGTAATCGAGGTTCTCATACATCATGAGGAACTTGAGCGCATCACCGCCGGCGCCGCAACCGAAGCAGTGGAAACTTTGCCGAGCCGGGTTCACGTGAAACGACGGCGTCTTTTCGTTGTGGAACGGGCAGCAAGCCTTCCAAGAGTATCCCGATCTCTTGAGCTGCAGGTAGCGTCCGACCAGCTCGACGATGTCGGCTGATTCTTTGATGCGGGCGACGCATTCTTCCGTGATACGGGGCATAGTCGGACGGGTGAGGGGACTCAGCGAGTGAGAAGGGTAATGTGTTCCAAGAAGTTGGGATAGGACGTGTCGATGTTTTTACAGTGCAGCAAGGTGGTGGTCCCCTTGGCTCGGAGCCCGGCGATGAGAAAGCTCATGGCGATGCGGTGGTCTCCGAAACTGTCCAAAGTGCAGCCGCGGAGTTCAGCTCCTCCGTGGATAAGCATGCCGTCGTCGAACTCGACCACGTTGGCGCCCATAGCGTGCAGGTTGGAGACAACAGTTTTGATGCGGTCGCTCTCCTTCACGCGGAGTTCAGAAGCGTTGCGGATGTTCGTGTCGCCTTGAGCATAGGCGGCAGCCACGGAGAGAACAGGAATTTCATCGATGAGGTTGGGAATTTCTTCCGCACGGACATCCGTGCCATGAAGCTCAGGCGTATAGGTGACGCGCAAGTCGCCGTAAGGCTCACTCTCATCGGTCTGAGAGAGGACTTCGATATGGGCGCCCATCCGTTGCAGAACCTTGATGAGGTCGGTACGAGTGGAATTGAGACCGACGCGGCGAAGGATGATTTCGCTACCGGGTTGGATGCAGGCGGCGACCATCCAGAAAGCGGCCGAGGAGAAATCTCCCGGAATCGAGATGTCGGTCGCTCGAAGTCGTGTACCCCCATTTTCAGTGAGCGTGAGCCCGTCTGGGGACAAGGATATCTCATGCCCGAAATGGGCAAGCATCCGTTCCGTATGGTCGCGCGTCTTTTGGCGCTGGCGAACAGTTGTCTGTCCCTCCGCCAGCATCCCTGCCAGTAAAATGGCACTCTTGACTTGAGCGCTCGCTACGGGCATCGTGTAGTCAAACGGGGTGTCGGTAAAAATGAGTTTCTTACCGTCAATTTCGAGAGGAGCGCATCCTCCTCTCTCTCCCCGAGCCTCGATTTGAGCGCCCATAGCAGAGAGTGGCGTGATGATGCGCCCCATAGGGCGCGAGCACAGCGAGCTGTCGCCCGTGAGGATGGCGTGTACCGGAAGAGCGCTGAGTACACCTGCCAGCAGACGCATTCCTGTGCCGGAGTTGCCGCAATCGATGACGACAGGTTGTTGAGGTGCAGACGGGATTCCGCTGATGCCGGTGATGGAGAAGGAAGATGGGTTGGGGGCAGGGGAGACAGTGGCTCCGAGTTGCTGCATGGCAGCGAGTGTGTTCAGACAGTCCGAGCTGCAGAGGAAGTTAGACACGCGGGAGGTGCCGTGCGCAAGCCCTGCAAGGATGGCAGCGCGGTGTGAGATGCTCTTGTCGCCCGGTACGGTGATGTCACCTCGCAGGGGATGGGGATGCAGGGAACTTGTGAGGGTGTCAGTCGACATGGATCTCGAGTCGTTTTTTGTTGAAGGCTTCGTGGATGGCTTCGTCGAACCAGGAACGGACGGCGAGTTCATGTTGGGCGCTGCGGATAGCGCTGCGCACACTTTCTTTGCATTCGTCGAGGCTTGGAATACGGGAGGGCTGCAATTCGCCGACCAGAAGGATGTGCCATCCCCAGCGACTCTGAGCAAGAATCGGCACGTTGGACGCCATGGAAGATTTTCCGAAGAGGGGCAACTCCGGCAGAGCAAAGTGTTCATCGTTGAAGATGGTGCCGAGATCGCCGTCGCGTTGGGAGCTGTTATCATCTTCACTGTATCGGAGAGCGAGAGCTGCGAAGTCCGCTCCGTTGCGCAGTTGGAGGAGGATGTTCTCCGCCTGTTGACGGACAACTTGAGGATCTTTTCCGTGAGTTGCGAGGAAGATATGTTTGACCGAACGATGCTCCGGGATGCGCATGGATTCTTTGATCCGTTCGTAGTGCTCCGCTACGTCTTCATCACGTACGATGCAAAACGGCGTGACAGCGCGCTCCAGTTGGGCGCGCATCTTCACGGTGGCCTCTAATTTCTTCGTGAACATCTCCCGAGTGTAGCCCTGGCTGGCGAGCCAAATGTCGAATTCTTTGTCCGACTTTGCGCGAGATGCCAGACGCGTCACCTCATCACGGGCAAAGCGACTGAAATCCGGCAAATTTTTGTCGTTGTACCTCGCTCGGAGCCGCAGAATGGCGCCGCGCACCATATCCATGAGCATAGCCGCTCGTTGCCCTCGGGTCGTCTCCGTGCGGTCGCGCAGCCAATTTTGTTCTGCCGAAAAACGAGCAAATTGAGCGGAGGAAATGTTCTCTCCATAGACTCGCGCAAGCGGGGGAAGCTCATTTTCCGGTGTGGCTGAGCGATCGGATGCCCCAGGGTGTAACGTGCGCCATACCGGACCTTGCAAGAGGAAGAGGTCCACAGCAAGATAAGCCAGAACGATGCTGAAGATCGCCAGCTTGATGGAAAAAATTCTGAAAGGACTTACATTCACAATCCGTCCCCGTTATCATACCTGCAAGGGATTCTTTTTGCAACCCTATTCAGCGTCCAGGGCAAATGCATTTCCGGGAACGATAAACTTCGGCGCCTGCCGCCGCCGGATGTACGCTTGACGATTTGGACGCTAGCGCGCTAGGCGCGGGTTACGCGGAGCGAAAGCGAGGGGTGGGTAAAATTATGGGCGAATGTCAGGGTAAACGCATTTGAGAGAAGCTCATCAACGGAGAGAATGCTCTTATTGATTGATATCATCATTGATGCCTATCAAAAATCGTGACAACTAACGGTCATCATGATGACGGTTCTCAAAAAGCCTTCTCGTTCGCCAAATTCGCGGCGTAGCCGCCGAACTCCCCATATCGTAAATCGTAAATAGCAAACGCATTTCTAATGCGTTTGCCCTGGGGTTGATTGAGCCCGGAGTATGTTTTATGGGGGACGTGCGCTCTGTTCATGAAAAGCGCTTGTCAAACGAGGAGATTGTCAGTACAATGGCAGCATGAGCAAGGGAGAACCAGAAATCAAGATGGACGAATTGGTGAAAGCCGTGATGGAGCTCAATTTGATGTCCCCGTGCGATGGTGTCATGATGACACGTGGGGGTGAGATCAAAGTTGGATACAGGGATGATAAGAGCACGTTGTGCGAGTTGATATCAGCCGGAGAGTTGGCTCGTATGCTCACGGCATCGGATATGTCTTCCTACACGGAAAAAGAGCTGCGTCAATGGGTGCAGCAGATGGATGTCGCTCCTCTGGTGGCAAAGATCAAGGCGGCTATGCTCCGCTCAGGGTAAACGCATTTGAGAGAAGCTCATCAACGGAGAGAATGCTCTTATTGATTAATATCATCGTTGATGCCTATCAAAATTCGTGATAATCAGCGATCATCATGATGATGGCTATTAAGAAGAATCTGCATTCGTTAACAATCCAAAAAATCTGTGCAACGCGCACATTATCAATAAATCGTAATTCGTAATTCGAAAATTTTAAATAGGCAAACGCATTTCTAATGCGTTTGCCTTCGCCGGAGCAGAGAACTCTTGACGGAGAGGAATGAAATGAGTATAGTAGGAGTATGAAGGAAAGATTTCTACAGAGTCTCGTATTGGCGGTTGTGGCTGTATGTTTGTGTTCGTGTATGCAGCAGCAGTTGGTATCGGAGAGCGGACTCTATGATGTCAAGCTGGAGAGAAATCTCAAGGCTGGCGTTGACGGGGGATGGACCTGGGGCGAGGGGAATGCATACTCCAAGCAAAAGGAGGGAGCTATTTACATTGCACCTTTGGATATCAGCCTCGTGGAGAAAAAGCAACCCAAACTCGCTCCACTCATGGTTCCACAGATGCATGATTATGTCGTGCAGTACGTTTCCAGCGCTCTCGACGAAGCCAACAAGGCGAACAACACCAATTGGAAGCTCACCGATAAACCGGACGGGGCAACCGTGCGGGTGGATATGGCTCTGGTGCGATTCCGTCCGCAGAGACCCGGGTTGCGGGTTCTATCCGGTCTGGGAGGACATTTTGTCAAAATCCCCGGAGTGTCGGATGTCGTTGGGAAGTTTGCAAAAGGGGATATATGTATGGAGATGACCATACGCGACGGGCGCACGGGCAGGCTCTATCTGGCATGCAAGGACAGCAACCGAAAAACTGCTCGTCTCATCTCTTCAGAGGCATACAAGCGAAAGGGCAATGCGAATGTGAACCTGAGAGTTTGGGCACAGAAACTCGCGCGCGTCATCCGCGAATGTTTTCCTGACCGTCTGGGCAACGAGACTCTCAAACAGAGGATAGACGAACGCAGTTGGTGGGACGTGGCGAAGGCAAGCATTGGATTGTGACGGAGGAGTTTCAGGGAGGAGGAATGAGAGAGAGGTTGGGGTTATTGCTCAATTCGGCAACCTACGTTCCGATGGAAGCAAAGGCGCTGGCGCGCTCTCTGAACATACCCCCTGACCAACTCGGTAAGCTGAGTGAGCTCATATCCGATGGCATCAAGGAGGGGAAAATCGTGAGAGGAAAAGGAGGACTCCTTCGGTCGGCGAACCCTGATGCAACGCATATCGGGACGGTGCGGGTGGCGCACAAAAAACTGTTTTTCATTCCGGAGCAAACGATGCCGGGTCGGGTCAGTGACAGCTCCTCCGGCATACCGATCAGTCGTCACCGGTGCATGGGGTGTCTGGATGGCGATCGGGTGAGGGTGAGCATCATTCGTCGAGCCGCGCGAGGGTACGGACACCAGGGGAATCGGAGGGAAAAAGGGGAGAGTCAGAGACTTATAGCACGTGTCGAGTGCGTCCTGGAGCGGAAGCGGGATCATTGGATTGGCGTGTATGCCCTGGAGCGGGGAGAACACATTGTGACGGGAGACGGACGAAGCGCGCCGAGACTCATACTCTTGAACGCGCCTCCGCCGGAGGAGACACAGATTGGGATGCTGGTGTGCGTGGAGCCGAAGAGTTACGGTGCGTGGAGTATGCCGGCGCGGGGGAGGGTGACGGAGGTGTTGGGATGGCCGGGTGAAGTGGGAACCGATGAACAGATGATCATTCGTCGTTATGCCCTGCGAGATGAGTTCCCGGAGGATGTGTTGGCAGAGGCGCACGAACTGCCTCAGGAGGTTACTGCGGCAGAAATTCAGGGCAGAGAGGATTGGACTTCGGAATGTGTTGTGACGATCGATCCCGAGGATGCTCGAGATTATGATGATGGAATCAGCGTTCGACGGCGAGAGGACGGCGGTTGGGAACTCGCCGTCCACATAGCGGATGTGAGCCATTATGTGCGTTCGGGGAGTGCGCTGGACGTAGAGGCGCTCAAGAGGGGAAACTCGACCTATTTGCCGGATCGGGTTTTGCCGATGCTACCGAAGGAGTTGAGCGACTCACTGTGCAGCCTTGTGGAGGGAAAGGATCGATTGACCCTGCTGTGCCACATGCAACTGGATGAGAATGCCAACGTGAAGGAAACGCGCCTCCGGAGAGCCGTCATTCATTCCCGCAAACGTTTGTCCTATCCGGTTGTGCAGCGGCTGTTGACAGCGGGAGAGAGTGTGGGGAACGAAGAAGTGGACAGAATGCTTTTGGAGGCAGCCGGGTTGGCGAAGATCATGCGCAGAAAGAGAGTAGAGTCGGGAGCGTTGGATTTAGACATGCCGGAGATTCACGTTGTGGCTGATGAGGAAGGGAATCCGGTTTCCGTTCAAAAGTTGGTGAGTGATGAGTCACACAACTTGATTGAGGAATTGATGTTGGCCGCCAACGAGCAGGTAGCTCTGCTTCTGCGTATGCAAAATTTATCGGCCATTTACCGCGTGCACGAAGAACCGTCGGAGGACAAGTGGAGGGATTTCGCCCACCTCCTCCGCGACTACGGCATCAGCATTTCGACGATCCCCTCACGAGGCGAGGTCGTGAAGGCGATGGAGGCGCTGCGCGGACACATGGATGAAGAGACGCTCAAAGTAGCTTTGCTACGTTCCATGATGCGCGCTCGCTATGAGACACGTCCACTCGGTCATTTTGGCCTGGCTAAGGCGGATTATTGCCACTTCACAAGTCCCATTCGCCGTTACGCCGACCTCGTAGTGCATCGCGCTATCACGGCGTGGATTGAGAGCGACGGACGAGCCGCAGGCACGGTAGCTGTCAGGAAACTTTCCTCGATTGCTCGGCATCTGTCAGAGACAGAGCGGATCTCGGCATCGGCGGAGCAGGAGGCCGTGCGTATCAAAATTCTGGTGTATTTGGAGAGGATGGCGAACTCGGACAAGCCCATGGGACTGGAGGCAATTGTGTGCGCCGTATGGAGCCATGGAGCGGTGGTCGACGTGCCGGAGTTCATGGTGCGCGGTTACATACCGGCGGAATTTTTCATGGAGGGGTTGCAGGTGAGTCCGTACTCACGGCGCGGAAGGGAACTCATGCCACCGGTGGGAACTCATCTGCGAGTCGTGCCTCTCGGCGTGGATTGGGAGAGCTTGGAGGTGCGTTTCCGTCCGGACGTACGATAGACCTGTTCGGGTGACGCACCGTCGCCGCAGGGTCAGCGGAACAATGCCGCCGCCGGGCGGCAGAAAGGGATCCCCTAGTCGTCTTCCGCAGTAAGCTGCTGCACCGTGAGGTCGTAGATTTTCTGTTGCAGCTCACGGGCGCGACGCTCAAGTGCATTTTGTTCCTTGCCTGCCGCGAGAGCCTCTCGAGCCGGGTAATTCGGCTCGATGTTCTTGATGACAGAAACCCTGGTGCCGACTCTCGTGACACGGTACAACTCCCGTGCCATGTCACCGGGTGTACGGATACAACCGTGGGAGAGCCTGCGTCCGGCGCGTACCTTCCCGATGTGCATGCCGACCCCGTCCCCCGTGAGTCTCTGCCACAGCGGCATCGGAGATCCTTCAAAATGTCCCCCCTCCGGCACAGAGTCCTTAAAGGCATCGGCATCGGAATCAATGCACTTGCCCTCCGCATTGTACATCTTGCCGTAGCGATTGGAGGCATAACTCTCTTTCTTTTCGCGCACGGCGAAATTGCCCGTGGGAGTTTCGCGTCCGGGTATTCCGGTAGAGACCGGCCAATCCGCCGCCACTTGTCCGTCCACGTAGAGCCTTCCGCGTTGTTGTTCGAGACAGATGACGACCTTGCAATTTCCCGGTGCTCGGTTCAGGAGAGCTCTGTTCTTGTAGATCTTGATGGTAACAGGGTATTGGTTATGGGAGACAAAATACTCGTATGAGTCAGGCGGATAATTGTAGCGCGCTTGCTTCTGCTGTATCTGAACCAGTTCCGACTTGGCCGCTGCCAGCTGCGGATTCTGGGACGAGCATGAAATGACAGATTGCATGACAATCAGCGCCGCTGCGCAGCCTATCAATCTCTTGTATCCGTTTTTCATATTCCCAATCCCTTACTTGATGATGACCTTGGTGCCTATGGGTGTGTTCTCGAAAAAGATTTCCGCCATCTTTCGTGGCAATCGGATGCATCCGTGACTCTCGGGCGCCGAAGTCACGATACCTTCGTGCATCCATATCCCACCGGAGGTTATCTGCATACCGAAATTCATCTCCGCCCCCTTGTAATGTCCTCCGGCCGGTATGGGGTGTCCCACCGTGTATTCCTCGATGAGCGTGTTGCCGGCGGCATCCACGATGCTGCCGTAGGAGGCCGATTTGTGATCGATGTCTTTGGAAATGATAGAGAAAGTTCCTCTCGGCGTACCGTGTCCGGCCCTTCCGGAAGAGATGGCGGAGAGCCCAACCTGCCTTTCTCCTATGTAGTATTTCGCCTGTTGCAGCTGAGTGTCGACCACGATCAGGTGAGGGCCTGTCAGTCCGACGGGCTTGTCCCAGTACCCGTCCGAAACAGCATCCTTGGCCGAAGAGAAGAGAGTATCGGGTCGGAACAAATACCCACCGCCCAATGCGGACGTAATCTCGTTCTGCGTCGAACACGAAACCAGTGTCAGCATCAATGAGAGTATGCTTATTCTTTTCATGGATTCTTCGCTTGCTTTGCAGCGCACCCCGCGCGTGCGCCCGTTATGAACCATCTCTCTTCGTTTGTCAAGACCAAAAGAACCAAGGCAAGCGCATGGGAATCTACATTTACTTGAGGAAGAAGCGGAGGATGCGTTGCTTCCAGCTGCTGAGGGGGGCGTAGCGGAAGGGGAAGTCGAGCAGCATGGAGCGGCGGAGGATAGGCTTAGCGTGGGAGAAGGTATCAAAGCCGGTTCGACCGTGGTAGGCGCCCATGCCGCTGTTCCCCACGCCGCCGAAGGGGAGGGCGTGCACGGCGAGATGGACGATGGTGTCGTTCACGCAGAAGCCTCCGGCGGAAATGGAAGAGAGGAGTCGTCGTTCCGTTGCGCGATTCCGGGTGAAGATGTAGCAGGCGAGGGGTTTGGGACGGGAGCGGACAAAGCTCTCTGCCTCTGCAATGTCGTCATAGGTGATGATGGGGAGGAGGGGACCGAAGATTTCCTCCTGCATACAGGGGGAGTCCGGCGTTATGTCGTCCAAGAGGGTGGGAGCGATGCGCAGGGTAGCGGGGTCACTCGCTCCCCCGAAGAGAATTTTTTCACCCTCCATGAGATGGAGCAAACGCTCGAAGTGGCGTTCATTGATGATGTGGGGGAAGTTCTCATTCTTCTCCGGATGAGAGCCATACATCTCTTGCACGCTCTCGCTGAATTCTCGTACAAAGGAGTCTTTCACACTGCTGTGGATGAGCAAGTAATCCGGCGCTACACAGGTCTGCCCGGAGTTGAGTGTCTTGCCGAAGGCGATGCGGCGAGCAGCCAGGGGCAGAGGAGAGGTTTGATCCACGATGCAGGGGCTCTTGCCGCCGAGTTCGAGAGTTACGGGTGTCAGGTGGGCGGCGGCAGCCTGCATCACTTTTTTCCCCACGTTCGGACTGCCGGTGAAGAAAATCTTATCGAAAGGCAGGTCCAGTAATTTTTCGGCATCTTCCGTGCCGCCGTGTACGGTCGTGACAAGTTCCGGCGGAAAGGTAGCGGCAACGAGATCGCTCAGGGCAGCCGCAGTGTGCGGAGCATTGCGTGAGAAACGGAGCGTACAGCAGTTGCCTGCGGCAAGGGCGGAGATAAGGGGATCGATGCTGAGCAGGAGGGGGTAGTTCCACGGACTGATGATGAGGGTCACTCCGAAGGGCTCAGGAACGATGCGTGATGAGCCCGGGAACTGCGAGAGGGGGGTAGGTACGCGGCGACCGGCAGCCCATTGTCTGAGGTGGCGTAAGGTATCCGTCAGCGAGGAGATCGAGAGCCCGATTTCGCACATATAAGACTCTGCCGGACACTTGCCGAGGTCGTCCCGCAAGGCGGCGGCGAGGGTGTCTTCCCGTTCGCGCAGGGCGGCACGCAGACGCAACAAGGCATCTCGTCGAAATTTGAGCGGAAGCGTGGCGCCGCTCATGAAGAAATCCCGTTGTTTTTCAAAGTTTTTTTCAATCATATCGCAGAGTCCGTTTGTTTCATCAATAGGCTCGGTGGAGAAGGTCGAGTACGCGCTCACGATCCAGAGCGACGGGATTGACGATGAGCGCGCCATCGTTGAGAGCCGTCTCGGCGACTCGTTCCATGTCTTCCTCCTTGACGCCGAGGTCGCTGAGACGCAGGTGGAGACCGGCGAGCCGGTGCAGATGTTCTGTGAGATGACTGACGGCGTTCACCATGGCTTGTGCGCGCTCTTCCTCAGGAACGGAAGAGGCGGCGTCCATCCCGATCATGTGTGGCAGGAGCGAGGCGTATGAGTCACGTGCTCGGGGCAGGTTAAAGTGCATCACGTGCGGCAGCAGGATAGCCATCACGTCTGCGTGGGGAACGTGGCAGACCCCGCCCAGAGCATGACCGATGGCATGCACGCCGCCGACCATCGAGTTGGAGAAGGCAATACCGGCGAGCGTGGCGGCGAGAGCCATTTGGAGACGTGCAGCGGAGTCGGAAGGATGCTGCACGACATGCAGAAGGTTTTGGAAAATGAGGGAGATGGCGGCGGTGGCATGAGCATCGCTCAGCGGATTCTTCTGCAGACAGGAGGCTGCTTCGATCGCGTGACAGAGGGCATCGATGCCGGTGGAGGCCGTGGCACGAGCCGGGAGCTTGAGTGTCATGCGGGCGTCGAGTACGGCGGCATCCGGTTCAACGAAGGGGGAAAGAAATTCCATCTTTACCCCTTGAGCCTCGTTGCGAATGACGGCCACACCGGTGCACTCCGATCCCGTTCCGGCCGTGGTGGGAACGACGATAAAGGGGACGTGGCGACCGGCGGAGATGTTTTCGACTCCGCTGAGCGAGAGAATGTCATCCGTTTCTTGGGAGAGTACGAGGCGCACACCTTTGGCAGAATCGATCACCGATCCCCCGCCGACAGCGATGATGGAATCGCAGTTGTGTTCACGGAAGACAGCGGCGACCCGGTTGACCACGCCGAGTGAGGAATCTACAGGAATATCGGTGAAGATGGAAGCAGGCGGACATCCCTCGGCACGGATCAGATCCACCACAAGCTCAGCAAGACCGAGCTTCATGAGCACGGCGTCCGTGAGAACCATGGGACGCGAAGCTCCCCATTGGCGGAGTTCATCCGGAATGCGATCTAAGGCATTTTGACCGCAGAGAATTTTGACGGCATTTTGATATTCAAAGTAGGCGGGGGTCATGAATAGGAGCGGGTGAGGAATCCGAAGATGAGGTGACCGTAGAGACGTAGAGAAGGGACGGGCAGGGAAGGAAGTTCCGGCAGGATTCGCCGCGACAGAAAGGAAGGAAAGAGGTAGGCCTCCGCGCGATTCACGAGACGAGCCAGACGCATCACGTCAGCTATCTCACCCTGCATGGAGAAGGCGTGGCGGGCGTACCCCTGAGCCAGCCCGATCTGTCCGGTGAACATGAGAAAGGAATCCGCCAGGGATTTCAGATGCAGTTCACAGGTGGCGCGCTCCCTCACCTCTTTGAGGCGCAGCAGTTTCTGACCGTCCCAACGCACATGGAGGACGGGAGCGCCGTGTCCGGTGTAAATGGAGTAGGAGGTGCCGTTGGGTAGGGAGCAAAATTGAGCGTGGACGTACGGATCCAACTTGCAGAGCTCCACGAGCGCAGCGTGGACAAGACGAAGAGCTGCGGCGACGATGAGCTTTTGGAGGATTCGTTTCACGGAGGATGAATGGGTTAGCCCCTTCGTGCGGCAGCGCGGCAAAGGCGATCCATCATGGCGTTACCGAGTCCGGTTTCCGGTAATTCCTCGGCTACGATCACCTGCACGTCCTCCCGTTCATCCATGGCACGCATAACGGCAAAAAGTCGCACAGCCGCCTCTGCAAGTCGTCCGCTGCCGGGAGAGAGGGATTCCGTGTGAGCCCAGCAATTCTGTTGTGCCAACGGGGAATTGCCCTGGTAGCTGATGAGACCATACACGATGCCGGGAGTGGGGGTGAAAGGGGCGCGTGGGTTGTGGAGGATGAGGGGTTTTGTCGGGGCGTAGTGGGAGGGAAGCTGTCCGGGAGCGTTCACCGGGTGTGCGGCAGGAGACGTCGAGCTCTTTTTGTGCAGCACGCGGCAGAGACCGCGCAACTTCTCGCGGGTCACCGGACCCTCCCGCAGGAGATGCACGGCCGGCTTTCCTTTTTCATCTATGCAAGGTTGCAGGATGGTACTCTCCAGTCCCTCCGAGCAAGCCCCTGCGTCTACGATGAGGGGAATCCGTCCGCCAAGCTCCTTCATCACAGCTTGGGCCGTTGTGGGGGAGATATGACCGAATCGGTTGGCGCTGGGTGCGGCGATGGGGTGTCCCAGAGCTTTCGCTATTTTACGCATCGACTCGTGCTGCGTCACCCGGCAAGCTACCGTCGGCAGTCCGCTCGTTACGATGTCCGGGACACAGCTTTTGCGCGGCAGCACGAGAGTCATCGGTCCCGGCCAGAAGGTCTCCGCCAATCGATTCACGAGACCCTGCAGCTCAGGAGGCACGTCGGCAATGTCGCTCAGAGAGGCGGCGTTGGGGAGGTGGCAGATGAGAGGATCGAAGCTCGGACGTTCCTTTGCTTCAAAAACCTTTGCCACGGCTTCGGCGTTGAAAGCGTCCGCTCCCAGACCGTACACTGTTTCAGTCGGTATGGCGACGATATCTCCCCGTCTGAGCATGTCCGCCACCTCGCGGTAGGTTTCCTCGTTCCTGCCGGGAACCTCCACTTCTATGACACGCGTCTCCATTCACCTCGCGGTAAGGTCTTACGCGTGTTCCTCACCCGCGTCCGAGGGGGTGGCAGGTGTTGTTGTCTTGGCGTTTTTGACCAACAAATCCATCACCTTGGTCGTCAAAATGTTCAGACGAATGGCCGTGAGACGGTTTTCCTTGACGAGCTTGCGGGTGAAAGCTTTGACGTTTTTCTCTCCGTTTTCCTGAGCCAGTGTGTTGATGCGTTGTATCAACTCGTAGTCGGAGACATCGATGTTCTCCTTTTCGGCGATGGTTTGGAGAGCGAGGAAAACGCGCATGCTGCGCAGCGTTTCCTCGCGCGCGTTTGAACGCAATTTGTCCATGTCCTTGGAATCATCATAGTTACCGGACTGGATCGAGGAATAGAGATTGCGGCGCAAGGTGTTGGGCAGCTCAGCTTCAACGATGGATTCGGGCAAGGGGAAGTTGAGATGATCGGCCAGGTAATCGGTAATTTGATCACGAAGGGCTTGATCGTTCCGCAGAGCCTTCTCCTTATGAAGAGAGTCTCGCAGCATGGAGCGCACTTCTTCTTCTGTCTTGCCGGGTACGATGGACTCGATCAACTCCTTCGTGAGAGTCGGAACTCGCTTTTCAAGCACCTCATTGATAGAACAGGAAAAGACCACTTCCTTTCCTTGCAACTCCGACGCAGCAAAATGATCGTCCATCTTGCAGACGATGTCGCGGCTGTCCCCGGCTTTGCATCCTATCAGACCTTCCGTCAGACCCGGAAAGAACTTGTCATCCAACGATTGCCGGTAATTCTTTCGTCCCTCCATAAATCCCATGGGACGTCCGCAAAATTCAGCTATCGGTTTTCCCTCCGTTGTCGTCGTAAAGTCCATGTCCACCATGTCTTTTTCTGTCGCCGCGCGATCCACCGGCTCGTACTTCGTTTGGCTTTCGGCGAACGCCTTGAGAGAGTCTTCCACTTCCTCATCCGTCACTTCGTCCGAGCCGGACTTCACTTCAATGCCGAGGTAGTCCGGGAGATCGAACTTGGGGCAGAGAAGGAGGTCAGCCTTGACTTCCAGACGTCCGTCTTCCGCATCCTCCTGCTCCATCCCGGAGAAGCGCATGATGGAGAGATCGGGATTTCTATCAAGTGTTTCCCTGCGCACTTTCTCTATCAGCTCATCATGGAGGCGGTTTGCAATGTCATCGGCGTAGCGGTGCAGCACGATGCTCTCGGGAACCCGACCCGGACGGAAGCCGGGGACGGAAGCAGAGCGCATCAATTTCGACAAAATCGGCTTCCTGGCATTTTCTACTTCTTCAGACGACAGCACGGCGTGCAATGTCGCTTCACATTCATTCTTCGGTTCGATCCTGATGTCCATAGCTCGTATGCTGTCTTCACTCAGCGCGCGCATTCTACCATATATTACACGATTTGCAAGAAATTTGACAGTTGACATAGGGTAAACGCATTTGAGAGAGTTTCATCAACGGAGAGAAAGCTCTTATTGATTGATATCATTGTCTATACATATCAAAAATTGTGATAATCAGCGATCATCATGATGATGGCTCTTAAGACAAATCTGCATTCGTTAACAATCCAAAAAATCTGCGCAATGCGCACGTTATCAATAAATCGTAATTCGTAATTCGAAAATCGTAAATGGCAAACGCATTTCTAATGCTTTTGCCCTGTCTGCGGGGAAAAGGGGGAAATTAACTCGCCGGGAAGGGCGGCAAGGAGTCGGGGCCACCCAGAGACTCGATCCACGGGGAGAACTCGGGAGGCAAGGGTGCTTCAAGGCGGATTTGTCTGCCGTCCACCGGGTGATGGAAGGAGAGCCTCCAGGCGTGCAGCATGAGCCTGCCGGGCTTGGCTTTTTGTCGTGAGAGGTGGGAGGCGTAAATGCAGTCCCCGATGAGAGGATGCCCCAGATGCAGCATGTGGACACGTATTTGATGGGTGCGACCGGTGTGAAGAGTGCAAAGCACGAGGGAGGAATCCGTTTGTTCGTCGTAAAGCAGCTCTGCAAAGTCGGTGATGGCCGGTTTCCCACTTCCGGGGTTTACGACGGCCATTTTGAGACGATTGACGGGATGGCGTCCGATGTTGGTGAAGATGCTTCCGCTGTTTTCCTTCAGCTTTCCCTGAACCACGGCGAGGTAGATTTTCTGGGTACTCCTCTGGGCGAATTGAGAGGTGAGCGAGAGATGGGCGGCGTCATTTTTTGCCACGACGATACAACCGCTGGTGTCTTTGTCGAGTCGGTGTACGATGCCGGGGCGTTCCACGCCGCCGATGCCGGAGAGATCGCCGCAATGGTGAAGCAATGCGTTCACCAAGGTGCCGTCCGGATTGCCGGCAGCGGGGTGTACCACCATGCCGCTTTGCTTGTTGACCACCACGAGCGAAGAATCCTCGTAGAGAATATCCAGAGGAATGTCCTGAGGTTGAGCCTCAGCCGGGGCAGGTTGAGGAATTTCGACGTCGATGGTCATACCGCACTCTACCGGAGTTTTTGCTTTGCTCGGAGCTCCGTTTACCTGGATATGCCCGTCTTTGATAAGGACCTGAATGCGCGCGCGGGAGAGCTCCGGAAGATGAGCTGCAAGGTACTGATCCAATCGGGAGCCGAAGGAGTCTTCCACAACGATTTGCATCACATCAAGGTGGGGTTGTCGATAAAGACGGTCGGGAGGTGGAAATGATGACAGATCAGTTCACCGAGTGCGCGAACCCCGAAAGTCTCCGTGGCGTAGTGTCCGGCAAAAAGGATGTTGAGTCCCGTGTCCCATGCTGCGTTGTAGACCCAGTGGTTTTCTTCACCGGTGAGGAAAGTGGATACGCCGGTGTTGAGCACGCGATAGATGTCCGATCCGGAATCCCCTGAGCATACGAGTACGCGACCCGCGGGTGCATTCTCATCATGCACCACGCCGCTGATATCTGACTTTGTGACGGCGGCGTAGCGTTCCCGGAGCTGCCCCACGGAACCGTTGAACGAGCCAATCATGGCGAGGGAGGCGCCGTGGTGTTTGAGCGCGGGTTCCACATCGACAAGACCGAGTTCGCGCGCGATGCAAGCATTGTTGCCGAGCGTCGGATGGAGATCCAGAGGGAGGTGGGCGGAGTAGATGGCCAGACCGTGCTCAAGACAGAGAGCGACCTTTTCTCGCCACCAGCCTGTAAGAGGACGCAGGCCGGACCAGAAAATGCCGTGGTGCACGATGAGGAGGTCTGCGCCGGCAGAGATACTGTCCTTAATCGTCTTGGTGGAGGCATCCACGGCCAAGGCTACTTTGTGCACGGTGCCGGAGGGGTTGTCGACCTGCAGACCGTTGACAGCCAGAGGCGAATCCTGGATGTTGCCGATATCCAGTGTATTATCCAGGAGGGATACGATATTCTTGAGGGGGGAGTTTTTATTCATCGCTACCTTTGATGTGTATGTTGCGTGCGGAAATCTCATCGTGGAGGCGTCGGGAAAACTCGCGGGCCATGTCGTAGCCGTTTTGTCTGAGGTAATGGCCAAGGGCTGCCACTTCGACGAGACGAGTCATATCACGTCCGGGAGCGACAGGCAGCGTGATGCGTTCAACTTCGACTCCCAAGATGCTCGTTTTTTTGCGTTCCAGTCCGAGACGCTCGGTCTCGGTCATTTCTCCGCTGGTGAGACACACGATGAGGTTGATTTTCTTTTGGCGGCGGAACGCGCGCAAGCCGTAGAGGTCGGTCACATTCGTGATGCCGATGCCGCGAATTTCAATAAAGCCGCTGCTGAGCTTGGGGGAGGAGGCGATGAGTTCTCCGCTGATGTTACGGATATGGACTAGGTCGTCAGCCACGAGGGATGCACCGCGTTCAACGAGCCCGAGAGAAACCTCACTTTTACCGATGCCGCTGGCTCCGGTGAGAAGGACACCCACACCCCGCACATCTACCATGCAACCATGCAGGGTCGTGCTCTCGGCAAACTCGTTTTCCAAGATGATCGTGGCCCGGTTCACCAAACTCATCGTTGGCAAGGTGGATCGGAAGACGGGAACGGAACACTCATCGGCGATGTTCACCACATCGGAGGGCACCTCTGCAGCTCTGGAGAAAATGAGGCAGGGTACATCTTCACCGCAGATGCGGCGCATACGTTCCGTTCGTTCGGGACCTTCAAGGGTGGCTAGGTAGGCCATTTCACCGGAACCGAAGATTTGGATACGTTCGTGGGCGTAGTAGCCAAAGAATCCGGACAGGGCGAGGCCGGGGCGGTTGAGGGCAGGGCGCCGGATAGAGCGAGTCATCCCCAAGGGGCTGTTGAGCAACTCCAATTCGAGCGTGTCTCGGTAGGCCTCATAAAAATGGGCCACCGTAATTTTCTCCACAATTTTAACAACGGGTTCCTTCATCTGTCGTGAAATTCTACCACAGAGTTCGCTGACGTCAAGCACGCGCTTTGCGCCCGCGAACGCACGCATTGCCTCAAAAATAAAGTCACCGAAGGGACCTCAGAAACGAAGAAAAAGAATTTTCCGAAAGCTTGATGC
>CANQYL010000034.1 GCA_947628035.1 uncultured Akkermansia sp.
GATGAAGAGTTTTTAGAGATGGCAAAATCGTAAATCGTAAATCGTAAATCGTAAATCGTAAATCGTAAATCGTAAATCGTAAATCGTACATGGCAACCGCATTTTCTAATGCGGTTGCCCTGACGCAGACTTCGTGTGATTTAAGACGAGGCTTTTACCGCCGCCGGGCTTTCGCAGCAAGACAGCCGGGACAGTTGCGCACGTAATGTTGCGGGGCTATTTCTACAAGAGGAATACGGCCTTCCGTGGGACAGAGAGAGGGGTCCCCCAGGGTGTTGCGTTCTCGGAAAGAACATCCCTGTGGGGGGATGCGCAGAGTGGGAGGAAAACCGGGGATGGAGGGCAGGGACTCGCCCTTGAGTTCCGGGGTGGGAGTGGAGGCGATCAGGGCACGTGTGTAGGCATGTAGCGGATGCAGGAGAAGTTCCTGCGCAGGGGCTTGTTCCAGCACACTGCCGGCGTACATGACCTGGATGCGGTGCGCATATTGACTCACAACGCCCAGATCGTGAGTAATGAGGATGATGGCTGTCCCCAGTTCTCGTTGACGTTGCTGGAGGAGGTCGAGCACCTGCTTTTGAACGGTGACGTCCAGAGCAGTGGTGGGTTCATCGGCGATGAGAATACGAGGGCGTGTGATGAGAGCCATGGCTATGGCAACTCGTTGACGCATCCCTCCGGAGAATTCATGCGGGAAGCAGAGAGCGCGATGAGCGGCATCAGGTATGCCGGTGAGTTCCAGTTCATGGATGGCAAGTTCTCGAGCTCTGCTTCTACTGGTGCGGCGATGGATGAGGAGAGGCTCTGCCACTTGATCCACGATGCGCATACAGGGATTGAGCGCCGTCATGGGATCCTGGAAAATCATGGAGATGAGGTTGCCGCGCACGTGTCGCATCTCTCTCTCACCCATCCCCAGCAAATTTTTGTCGTCAAACAGAGCGCGTCCCTCGGGCGCTATATGTGCCGGGGGCGTTGTCAGCAGCCCCATGAGCGCTTGGCAGGTCACGGATTTCCCACTGCCTGATTCCCCCACGATTCCCAGAGTCTCCCCGGCGTTGAGGTCAAAGTTCACATCATTCACGGCATACGTGGTGGAACCGTGGCTGCGGAATTCGACATTCAGATGCCGCACTTGAAGGAGAGGTTTCACGCTGATTCGGCTGACTTGATTGCGAAATGGAGGGTATGCAGGGGACGTTTTTCAAGCTGCAGGGATCGCACGATACAACGGAGCACTTCCAAGGTTCCCGCCGCATCGTAGAGAGCATCATGCCATGTTTTTTCGGGAACAAGATGCCCCACTTCTCTCTCGATGCCCAGGGTATGGCACACGGAACCGAGACTGAAGTCCCGTAAATGCGGGATGCAATGGCGGGCCAGAGCGAGCGTGTCCAGCCAGGGTGAGAAGCCGTGGGCAGGGAAGACCTGCAGGAAACGGCGTTCCGTGCCGGGATTGTGTCCCACGATGACGCAGCCCCGCAGGAGACGTTTGAATTCCGGCCAGAGGCTCAGCAGGGAAGGGGCTCCCTTCAGTTGGGCAGAGGTGATGCCGTGCAGGCGGGAGGCGCTCCATCTCACCGGTCTGTCGCAGGCGAGGTAGGAGCAGAAGCATTCTTCGGGGCCAAAGAGAGAATTCACGCGCACGATGCCGACCTGCACGGGGAGATCGGTCTCTCCGGGCGCCGCCCCGGCGGATTCAAAATCGATGGCTGCATAAGGTAACGCAACCAACGGAGAATTCATGATTTGCGGATCCATGCTCGGACTTGCCGGAGTTCGTTGCGAAGGGCGTTGTAATCAAAGTTGAGAAATTGACCATCACGAAACAGCTCAATCCCGTTTACGACATTGAGGCAGACCTCGGACCCGTTGGCGGCATAGACCACTTGGGAGACGAGGTTGTGCAGGGGCTGCATATGGGGAAGGGTGAGATCCAGTGCGATGAAGTCTGCCTTCATACCGGGTTCAAGTGAGCCGATGTAGGGGTCATGCAGGGCCGCCGCGCCGCCGCGTGTAGCGAGGTCGAGCGCCGTCTGAGCCGGGCACGCAGCAGGATCGAGAGAATGCACCTTTTGCAGCAGACTGGCCAGGTAGATTTCACGCAGCATATTTTGAGCGTTGTTGCTGGCAGCTCCATCAGTGCCGAGCCCCATGGGGACCCCCGCGCGCAGGAGGGTTTGCAGGGGCGCCACACCACTGGCGAGTTTCATGTTGGAGGCCGGGTTGTGTACGCCGGAGCAGCGGGACTCCGCGAGTGTATGGATGTCATCTTCAGAGAGATCGACGAGGTGGAAGAAGGTGGAATCCGGCTGCAGAAGCCCGAGTTGCGCACAATACTCCACCGGACGCTTACCGTACACACGTATGCATTCTTCCGTTTCCCACTTTGTCTCTGCGAGGTGCATCCCAAAGAGGCTTCCGGTTTCATCCGCAAGCTCTCGGCAGGTGTGAAGCATATCCGGTGAGGTGGTGTACGGGGCATGCGGGACAATGGCTTGGCGAATGCGGGGGTGTCCTTTCCATTCTTCTGCATAACGGCGTACTCTCGTTTCGTAACCGGCAAAATCTTTCGCCGCCAGAGAAGGGAAGAATTGGGTTGTGCTCTCACCGAGCACAGCTCGTAGCCCCATCGTGTCTGCCGCCCGGAAAACGGCGTCCTCCAGCATATACATGTCGTAGAATGCCGTGGTGCCGTAACGAATCATTTCAGCCATGCTCAAACGGGCGCCAAGCTCCACGAGTTCCGGGGTGAGTTGAGCCTCCCGGGGAAAGATGTCCTTTTGCAGCCAATCCTGCAGAGCCTTATCATCGGAATAACCGCGCAGCAAACTCATGGAAACGTGCGTGTGAGCGTTGATCAGACCGGGCAGGATGACGGCTTCGCCCAAGTCCACCCGGCGCGCCTCCGGATAGAGGATTTGGAGCATCTCTGCATGCCCCACGCAGAGGATGCGGTCCCCCGCCACGGCCAGGGCGGCTTCGTGAATAATGTCTCTCCCCTCATTTTGTGTGATGAGCCAGTCGGCGGTGTAGAGAGAATCGCAGGTCGAGTTCATGGGGATGGATTAAAAGAAAAGAATAGCGCAGGAGAGAAGAACCATGCCGTAGAAAAGTCCGCACAGAGCGAGCGCCCGGAAAAGTCGCGGGCGCCTTTCCAGCATATCCACCCAATCTCGTAGAAGATAGGGCATGGCAACCCATAGAATGGCGACCGTGAGGACGGGGTACCACCACAGGGGGATGAGAATGCGTGTGACCGGCTCCTTGAGAAAAGCTGCCTCCAAGGGGATGATTCCTAAAAGCAGGAGAAAGAGACCCAGTGCACGCCCCAGAAGATTTTGCTTGCTGTAAGCACATAGTGTGTAGCACATCACGGGACAGAGCACGAGCAGCACCCCGCGCAGCCCCTCAAAGTCAAACAAATCCATGCGCAGGACATTCCACGGCGCATCCCACAGCAGAAGAGCAATCCATACAAAATCAAGAATGGTGAGAATCTGCGCGGGAAGAGATGTATGGCATGCCGCCTTCAATGCGTGCATAACCTGCTTGCCGTAAAGTAGGGCAATCAGATGCCCCACGACGAGAAGAATCCCCATCACGATTCCCGCCGTGGACAGAGGAATCCGCTCATAGATGTGAATAGCCTGCATCGCCCCATGCTACTCCCATCTGTCAAAAAAGGCAAGCTTCAAGTCGGGGCAAACGCATTTGGAAATGCGTTTGGCTATGTACGATGGACGATGGACGATGGACGATGTTGAAAATTAGCGCGCTACGCGCGGGATATGCGGAGCGGGAGCGCAGCGGAATTTTTGAAACGATGCGGGTTGTTGGTCCGAAAGCGACCGGAGTTTCGCCATGCCGGCTGCACTGCTTTGCTTCCATCGTCCATCGTCCATGTCTTGATTGACGATTTGGATGCTAGCGCGCTACGCGCGGGGGTATTAAAAAGGCGCCCGCCAAGAGGGTGCAGCTCCGGCGGGCGTCAAAAAAACAAGTTAAAAGAACATGAATAAAATCCCTAACTCAGGGGTATTGAAGCAGAAAATGCAGGAGGAGTCAACACTTTTTTTGCCCCGGACCCCCGGAGCTTCCGAAGAAGCCCCGGGGCGGGGCGCCGCACACTACAACCGGTACAGAGCAAGCAAAGCCAGATATACCAGTTGCTCCACGTGCCACGGGTGCGCAAAGCACCACCAGCACGCAGCCTGCATGCGGCGAGTTGTATTTATACTCATGTTTTTTTTCTTGTTTTACTCCCCTAATTGCACCGGGAAGCGCGCGCATTTTAACACAATCTAACGAGCAAAGCAAGCAATGAAGATGGACACCCGGGGCAAACGCATTTGGAAATGCGTTTGCCTATTTACGATTTACGATGGACGATGTACGATGTTGAAAATTAGCGCGCTACGCGCGGGATATGCGGAGCGGGAGCGCAGCGGAATTTTTGAAACGATGCGGGTTGTTGGTCCGAAAGCGACCGGAGTTTCGCTATGCCATCGTGTCGGCTTTGCTCCCATCGTCCATCGTCCATGTTATTTTTGTTCGCTCTTTCCGATTCCGGTATCCTTGCCGTCCGTGAGCCACTTGATGGAAAAGGTCGTGAACTTGATCGTGTGTTTTTCACTCTCAAAGAGCAAACCTACGACGCCGGGTTTTACCGTGCAGAGAGCCGAGTAGGCAAATTCCCCGGGACCGATGTTTTTCTTCACGGGCCAGGTTTTTCCTTCGTCGTAGCTCATTTTGATGAACCCATCGATACGTCCCGGTGAGGAGGCGGAGAAGATGATTCGACTCTTGCCTCCGTATTTTTCATCCTCCTCAAAGGAATAGCGTGTGAGTCCGTTCTGGCAGTTGTAGCTGGGTAGTTCATCATGGGTTTCCACTGTTCCCCACGTCTCTCCGCCGTCTTCGGAGGTGGCGATACGCCGTGTGTCGCCACCGGCATAGCTGCGGGAAACGACGAAAACATGTCCTTCCGGCAACTCGACAGAAGAAATCTCATTGATTCCTTTCCCCGATTCAGATTTTTCCCCGATCTTCCACGTCTTGCCGTGGTCGTCTGAGTAGGCCGCTGTGATATGCCAGTTGCCGAATTTGACGGCCTCGTTGCAGACCACGACAAGGCGCCCCTTGTGCGGTCCTTGCGTGAGCTGCACGCCGGGGTTGGGACCGGAGCAGATGATGGAGCAGTCGGCGTGGCGGGTCGTCGTCGTGACCTCTACGGGCTTGGTCCAGTGCTTCCCGTCTTTCGAAAAGGTGACGAAATTGCGCAGAGCCTTATCCTTGTCCTCCTCCCAGCCGACGGACGGAAAAGTGGGGCCTTGCTCCTTGACTCCTTGGGGATAACGCTGGTAGAAGAGCATCGTCTGCTTCTTTTCGGCATCATAGATGAGACACGGGTTGCCGAGGCTGGAGCCATCGTCCGCTTTTGCGGCCTCGTGCACCTTGCTCCATTTTTTGCCGCCGTTTTTACTGATGGAGACAATCATGTCGTTGTTGGACTGGTCACCGGCGGAGTGGCGACCTTCCGCCACGGCGATGAGGGTGCCGCCCGCATTGACGATGCAGGGGATGCGGATCGCGGCGTAGGGATTCTCCTCGCCCGGCACAAAAACATTCACAGCTTTCTCATAAGGGGGAACTCCCCCCTTCTTGGCCTGAGTTTCCGGAAGGAAGGCTGCCAGCAGGACCGCCAGCAGGCTGATGGATTGGTATGACCTCATACGCTTATCAATACGTTCTTTTTAAGTGTTTCCTTTCACTCAGGCGTGCTTCTTCGGCAGCAGGAAGAAGAGCAAGCCGCAGATGACCATCAGGAAACCCGCCATGCTCAGCGGGACTCCCAACGCGATGCCCGAGTCCTTCAGATATCCCCCCAACCACGAGATGAGCGCCCCGGCGGATACGGAAGTCAGATTCAACAACCCGTAGCCCGTCGCTGAAAAACGCTCGTCAATGTGCGAACGCAACACCGGCATCAGTGTGGCGTCCAGCGAGCCCTGCGCCACTCCCTGCATCGAGACGAGAGACACGGTGGCAACCAGGGTCAGCCCGATGGGCACGCCGAGCGCCGGCAGCATCGCCACGATGACGCAGGGCCCCGCCAGCAGGAAACAGATGCCCGGCACATACGCCCGCGCATTCTTGTTGCTGCGGTACCAGAGATCGGCCACCACGGCCGCCAACAGCACAGCCGCGTACTTCGCGATGTTCACCCACATGGTCGCCATGGGACCGGCATCCGCCTCGGAGATACCGAACATATCCTGCAGCAAGCGCGGGTACCATCCCATGAGGAACCAGTTGGCAAAGCCCGCGCAGGCATACATCACGAGCAACATCGCCATCGCCCGTCCGGTGAAGAGGCTGCGCAGCACGTGCCCTATCGAGAAATCTTCCGCAGGGGTGGATGCTGCGGTCAGCTCCTCCGGCGTCACCTCTCCCTGGTCAGCCTCCGCGGCGGCTTCCTTGGCCTCCGGGTCGCGCAGGAAGAGGATGACGATGAGAGCGTACGCCACGCCGATGAAGCCAAAGGTCTCAAAGGTGAGTCTCCAGCCGAGGGCGCAGGCGGGGTCGTTGGCGATCCATGCCCCATACCCGGCGAGGATCTGTCCGGCGTAGATGCCGCTCATGTGCAGTCCCGTCGCCATGGAGCGCGTGGAGCCCCGGTGGTAGTCGGAGATGAGCGCCAGAGCCGCCGGGATGTAGAAGGCTTCGCTCACCCCCATCGCCCCACGCCAGAAGATCAGCTCCTCGTAACCGGAGGACTGCCCGGTCATCCACGTCACGACGGACCAGACGACGAGCGAGCACAGGATGATGAACTTGCGGCTGAAGCGGTCCGCCAGGTAACCGCCCACGGGACTGAGGGCGGCGTACACGATGAGGAAGGCCGAGGTGACCATGCCGAACTGCGCCTGCGTCATGGCGATGCCTTGTTCGCCGGAGGTGATGGAGGTGTTCAGCACGGCGAGCAACTGACGGTCGAAGTAGTTGAGCATCACGACGACCCACAGCACAACGACCGCCATCCACGCCCAGAAGCCCGGTCCCTTGCCCTTCACATAGGCGGGCAGCGGCTTGGAGCGAAACCCGTTCTTTATCCCGAGTAGAACAGCCGCCAGAGCGACCGCCGCCGCGACGAGCAGGGTCGTGTTCGCGTAGGAACTGCACCATTGTATCGTGGCGCCGAACGCTTCGCCGAAGTCTTGCAGAAGGGCGCCGAGAAACATCAGAAGAGCGTCGAAAAAGGATCCTTGTTGCATAGGTGAAAGATGTGTGGGTTATTGCGGGGTGATCGTGTGGATGCGCGGGGTGCGCACGCCCGGAAAGATCTCGCCGGAGACGGTGCGGATGCACCCGCCTGAGATGACGGCCGGGAAGGTGGCGATTCCCTCCGGGAGCTCGCCCACCTTTTCCCACGAGCCGGTGGATGGCGTGTAGGTGTAAATGGCGCGCGACTGACCGGGGTGCTGCTCCGGAGTCTCGCCTCGGAGGGAGGCGCGGTAATAGTTCCCGGGGTCGCCGCCGATGATGTAGAACTTTCGCCCTACGACCGGAAGCGGGTTTGCCATGCCCACGAGCGATTCCGGCATCTCGCCGGCCGCCTTTGCCCACGTGTTGGAAACGGGGTCGTAGCACCAGATATCGTTCAAGTAAGTGCGCTCCTCCTGTCCCTTGGCATCCGCGTGCAGGGAGCATCCTCCCACCACGTAGATCATCCCGTCCAGCGCACCCGCAGCCGCCAGTATACGGGCCTCCGGCAGCGTCGCCAATTCCTTCCAACCGGCGTCAATGTCGTCCAAATCCAGAACGTAGCAGCTATTCAGACACGTGACGGAGTCCGGCTTCTCCTGCCCGCCTATGATGTAAAATTTGTTGTCGAGCAGGGCAAAGGCTGCGTTTGCTATGGTTCGGGGAAGTTCCGGCAGCGCTTCTGTGGCGAGCTGCTTGCCGTCCCAACGGCTGCGGGTCACTTCCTTCAGATGCCCGTTCTCATTGCATCCCCCGGCGATGAGCATCCCCTGCGCCGTAGAGGCAAATGCCGCATAGGCGAACGCTTTCGGCAGTTTTCCCACCACCCGCGCCTGCAGCCCCTCTTCCCCCGGTTCCACGAGTTCCACATCGGCATAATACGCTTTCGCTCCGCGCTCCTCCGCACTCTTTGCTCCGGGTTTGGCGTTCGGGAAGTTGGCTCCCCCGGCGATGAGAAAGGCTCCTTGCTCGGAGTCTCCGCTACAGGCCGCTGCCGCCATCCCCGCGCGCCCCACAGGATCTTGGATGACCGGCGCTGCACCCGGAGCCGATTCTGCGGACGCTGCCAAAGCGACCGCCAGCGAGATCATAGAAATGAACCTGCACATAAAGTTTTTTGGGGTTGTCATGTTGGTTGCTCTTCTCGGATGGATACGGACCAGACCCGGTTGGAGCGCTTCCCCGGTTTCTGTTCCCCGTTCACGATGATGGCTTCGCTGCCACGCAGCACACACGGCAGCACGGCTCTCCCCACCTCGGGGATGTCGCCCTCCTCCCAGCGATCTTCCCGAATGTCGTACGCGAGACTCACCCGATGGAATCCGGGGTGCTCCTGCGGCGGTATGCCGGAGCGGGTGGCATCGTCTCCCCCCAGCAGCAGAATCTTGCCTCCCCACACCGGTGCAGGCGTCGGCGCCGCTGCACAGAAACGCGGCAGATCCGCCAGCCTCTTCCAGCCCTCTCCCTCGCTGTAGCTCCACGCTTCCCTCAGCATATCCCGTTTCGGCTTGCCCGGCTCATCTTCCTTCAGCCCGATCCCTCCCAGCACATACACCTTGCCTTCGTGCTCCGCACTCTGATGAAGAAAGCGTCCGCGCGCCTCCATGGGAGGTCCCTCGCTCCATTCCTTTCTCGAAAGATCATAGATAAACAGGCGATTCAATGCGTCCTGTTCTCCGGGCAGCGAACTGCCTCCCGTTACATACACCTTGCCCTCGCACAGCGCCGCGCTGTGTCCCGTGAGCCCCAAGGGCAGGGGAGCGATCTCCTCGCAGTGAATCCTGCCGTCCGCAAGTCGCAACACGTAGCACTCCCGCCGCACTCCCTCCGCCGTTGTCCCCCCGATGAGCATCACCCCCTCCGGGAGGGACACGCTCGCCCCGTAGCCCAGCGCTAAGGGCAGCCGCCCCGCCTCTTCCCATCCGTCGCTCCCTTCTCGCAGGATGAATATCCTGTCCGTCCAACGCTTCGGACCTCCCTCCCACAGCGGCTTCTCCGGGAAGTTCGCGCCCCCCGCCGCTACCAGACACCCCCCGCATAATCCTGCGTACATACCTGCAAAACCCTCCGGATCCGGAAGCTCCGGAAGCTGCTTCCACGTCAGTTGAATAAGCTCGGGATTCACAACGCTCCCATCTTACTCAATCTCTCCCCTAAAGTCAAGCCCCAGGGCAAACGCATTAGAAATGCGTTTGCCTATTTACGATTTACGAATTACGATTTACGATTTGAGAAATTCGCGCGCTACGCGCGGTTTATGCGGAGCGAGAGCGCAGCGGAATTTTGAAACAACACGCGGATTATTGGTTCGAAAGAGGAGGGAGGCTAAGGCGTAGTTCCTGACGCTTTCCTCGTAGCAACGGCGTGTGATTTTACCCACCACCAATGCTTCCGCATTGCATGTCCCGCGCGTAGCGCGCTAGCATCCAAATCGTAAATTGACGCTTCGGTACCACACTACCTCAGCGCCCTGCGGGCAAAATGCTTGCGCATTTTGTCCAACCGCCCTTACCGCCCGCTACGCGTGCGCCCTACACGGGGCCGTCGAGCGTCTTGTAAATCGTAAATAGGCGGCAAGGCTTGCCTTGCCGCCTTGGTCCATCGTCCATCCCATCCGCTTGGCAAAGAGTGAGGAGGCGTTTCCTGCGCATCTGAGATTACCCGGTCTGAGGGTTCCTGCAGGACATCTTTTTTTTCAAATCCGACAATCTGTTAAATCTTGATTGTTATTTCACTATCAATTTTTGACTGCAAAATTCTACCCGAAAAAATGCTTTTTACCTCTGACATTTCGGAGAATGGTTATCCAACGGAAATGAAAAAAAATTAGCGGGAAACAAAGTTTTTTCTTGCGTATCGGATTTGAAAAGAGATATACTGTCAAATACTGGGGCGCAGCGTCAAAGGGGAAACCTGAGTCGTACGCGGAGCCTCCATCAATTCTTTCTGAAAATCACTCACATTCAGTCATGAAATTACACCTTCCTTCGGGTCTTCGCAAGGCTCTCTTGGCTTGCCTTGCTGCGGTAGCTCTGCCCACTGCCACCATCCCCACCACCCTCGCCTCCGCCTCAGGCATCGCCGCCGTGTTCCTGGCTACCAGCCAGCGAGCGGTAGCGGATGAGCAAGGTGATTTGACACTCGGGACGAAGGCTGTTGAAGGGAGCGAAACCGTAAGTGGAAAATTGGTTGTGAGCGATGATGATGCGGGTTCGACGGGTATCCAGATTCAAGATGGTGAGAGTCTCACAGTTAAAGGCGCCTTGGAGGGTCCGAATGGTAAAAATCTTCGTATTTCGTCCGGTGAAAATAATAAGGCATCAAGCGGGCAAGTTATCCTGGAACAAGGTGGATCCATGGACGGCTGGTTGAATGTTTTCGACGGGGTAACTGTTGTCATTGGAAACCAGGCAACTGATCTGTCAGTCGCAGGACTTGGAGGCAACTGTTTCTCGTTCTCCGCTGCCGAGGGACAGCCGGCGACGCTGAAAGTTACCGAGGGAAACCCCGATACGAGCAGAGGTACGTATGTAGCGAGGGGACAAAAAGACAGGCATTCAAAAATCGGTGCAAACGTGACGCTTGAGCTGGCTTCCAACACCACTCAACTTGTCTCCGGTATGGATTTTGAAGCGAATTCCCATGCCAAACTTGGGGACGGTTCTACTCTCAAGTTCATAAATGGAGCATGGGGCGACAATGTGAGTTCTTTCGCCGGTGAATTGGAGGGTTCCGGGACAATTGAAGTTACACCGGGAGGAGGATTAACACAGAATCAAGGCAACCATACAGACTCCGATACGGGAAAGCATCGTTTGGAGTGGAAGGGTTCGTCAACAACCTTCGCAGGCACTCTTACCGTCGGTGCTAACGGCATCTTCGACATGTCGACGGATTTCTCGGCGAACCAAGTCACCCTTGCCGAGAATTCCACCGTTCAGCTTACTGCCGGAACCTTGAAGGCAAGTAGTAGAGTGAATTTGAGTGGAGGTGAAGCCACACTGAAGCTCACGGTGGGTGAAAACTTCACTGCCGGCTTCTTGGACTTTGGCGGCCTGAGCGGAGAAGGCACGCTCAAGGTTGTTCTGACAGATTGGGACACCTGGAATGGGACGCAAGATAGTCTGCAACTCTTCGCAGGCGACTCTAGCTGGCTCAACAGCGTGTTGAGTAAGTTCAGTTTCTATGACGGAGAGGGCTCAGAGTTGGAAGAGGTGCAGCTGGGGACGGATGGCAGACTCACATGGGGTTCCAGCGTGGAACCGGGAGCGGATCCGTTCACAGGGGTTGTATACGACCCAGTTCCCCTTGAAAATAGTCCACAGGAAGTGTCCGGCAACAAGACGATTGATGTGAGCACAGAGCCGTTGGCGGCATTCACGTTTAGCGATGCTTCCAACACAGAGCTGAAGCTGAACGGCACGGGAGGGGATGATACTGAGTGCACGATGACCAATGCGGTTGATCTTTCCGGTTTGAAGTCTCTCTACCTCACCGGAAAAGGCTTCTTCACAGAAAATGGCAGTTTTGGAGGCACCGGTCCCAAAACGATTTACGTTAAGGGAGCGCAATTTTACATCAATGGCTGGGGTGCAACGACAAGTCCATTGAAAATAGACTCAGAGTTCGTCATCGGTGAGTCCACAACGAATCATGGCAGTGGATGGGTTGTCGGCATCAATAATGCGGCCATCGCTGTCGGAAGGTGTCTGGAAACGACGGGCGGTCTCACACTTAAAGAAGATGCAGCCATCGGATTCCTTAGCGATGCCAAGACAGGTCAAGGAGAGGGTAGCACCGGCGGTTCTGTCGTGACCTTTGGTGGAGCAGTCTCCGGAAGCGGTCACACATTGACCCTCACTTCTGCCATCAGTAGCAACGCCGGAGGTAATCTCCGCTCGCTCGTACTCAACGGAGGCGGTACGCTGGGGAGCATTAACTCATCGACAGATGACCGATTGATCGTCGAACTTGGCGGGGGACAAGGAAAAGGTCTGACACTCGAGAACGGAGGCACGATCAGCGGGACGCTGAAACTGGATGGTGAAGCAAACTTGAAGGTAGGCAGCGGGACACTGACGGTGGGGACGGTGGACGCGAGTGCGGGCAATGCTTCGCTGACGCTGACCATGGCGGGAGACGGAGGGAATCTGGACTTCACGAGTTTGAATCTGGGAGAAGAAGGAGCCAAGCTGAGTATCACGCTGACGGGGTATGACACATGGAATGCGGATGGAAGCAAGAAGGAGTATCAACTCTTCAATTCAAGTAGCTTCGCGGCGCTGTGGCAGACTCTCAACACTCAGGATAAGACATGGAGCGATTTCTTCGATATCGAAGTCGATGGGAAGACGCTCTCGACCCTCTCTATGGATCAGCAAGGCAAGCTGACCTGGGGCGATGTTGAGTCGGATCCGATTGTGCACAACACATCTGAATGGGCAGCATTTGTGGGGAATTCGAATCAAAACGCGCAAGGTAAAACTGTCATCATTGACCAGAACGCGGAGCTCTATTTCCCCGAGAACAGGGAGGCCGACTCGGTCGTCGAGGCAAACTTGGTGCTGAAAACGGATCTGACGATCAACAATGGTTACTCCGCGACAGATCATGCCTACGTGTTCAACGGCGATTTCTCGTCAGACCCAAGCGCTGAAAGTACTGATTTCAAGATGGTCGAGGGGACGATTCACCATCAGCATTGGAAATTCACAGGAGACATGAGTGGGTGGAACGGGAATTTCCTGATCACGGCCGGAGGAGGAAACGATGTGTTGGAGTTCTCCGGGGAAAACTTCCGATCGTTCACAGGCAATATAACGCTTACGACTTCCGGTTCCAGCACGCTCCTCGTCGACGGTGTGGAACTCAAGGCCGGTCAGATTAACGCTGACAAGCTGGAAATCAGAGGAGAGTCCACCCTCAGCGGAACTTCGGTCAACATCACCGGCGAGACGACGGTGAGCGAAGGGGCTTCGCTCACGCTGGGCAACAACACGCAGGCCACGCTCACCACGCTCACCTTGGGCGGTGATGCCACCTTGGGCGTGTCGGGCAGCGCGCAGTTGAACATCGGGAGCATCGCGAACAATGAGCATACACTGACCATCAATTTGAGCGATCTGAATTGGGCAGACGACAGTTATCAACTGTTCACGGGAGCGAACACGGACTTCACTTCTCTGGTGGAATCCGGAGCTCTCGTCTTCAGCGGATACGACGGCGTGGAGCTGAATGCTGACGGCACGCTCACGTTGAAGGGAGACGTGCCCCCCGGACCGTCGGGAGATCAGGACTACATCTGGACGGGGAGCGGCGCGACCGTGACGCTGGGAGACACCATCGCTGATGGTGTAGAAGGATGGTCTGAGTACGGAGCCGTGGACAGCACCAAGAGTGTGGCTCTGCAAGGGAGTGCAGCGGGCGGCGTCACCGTCACCGTGGATGGCGGAGAGGACGCGACGGTGGCCATGAAGTCGCTCTCCGTGGGAGACGGCAAAGGCACGACGACGTACACCTTCGCAGCGGCGGGAGAAACCGCACAGATGCTGAGTGTGAGCGAAGGGATAACCGTCTATGGCAGCGCGACATTCGGCGCCAATGTGAACGTGATGGCGAATTTGAGCGTGTCAAGCGGCGCTAGCGTCACCTTCGTGGGCGCCGGAAGGAAGATCTTCACCGGAGGCATCACGCTTGGAAAGGATGCAACGATGGTGCTGAAGGCGAGCGGGGATGAGTACAATCAAGCTAACCCGGCTGCAGGTGATTCCGGCTGGACGGCTGCGGTTATAGATGGTGCAGACGCTGCCCTGGAATTGCAGCTGGGTACTGCTCAAGCCCATTGGGGAGATTGGTTCGGGAATTTGTTTGCATCGCAAGGAACGAAGAGCACACTTGGTACGATAAGACTCGTCGGCACGCAATTGACGATGGACAGTAATCTCGGTGACCGGCTGACCAATGTGTCCGCTATCGAGATACAGAAAGGGAGCAGCCTGAGTTATTATCAGACAGGAGGCAGCACCGACTTGTTGAGTGGAACCGGCCATACGCTACGCCTTGCGGGGAGCGGACAGGAGGGCGCCGGGGCTCTTCAAATAAACACCAGCGCTGCCGTGACAGTGGCATGGGACATCGTGCTGGACGGCGATGCGACGGTGAGCAACACCGCGGCGACGACGCTGACGGGCGAGATGAATGGCGCAAACCACACCCTGACGAAGAAGGGAGCCGGAGATTTGGCGCTGGGAGCAGGGTTCTCCACGGCGGCGGGGAGCAGCGGCACGATAGCCATGACGGAAGGCACGTTGAGGCTGGGCTATACGGACGCCGGGGCGCTCGCGGGCTACACGCTGCAGTTGGCGGGAGGGACCACGGTGGACAACACCGTGAGCGGACAACTTTCGCTCAGCCGTCTGCAGGTCAACGGAGGGGAAGCCACGCTGAGGCTCGCCGTGGGAGAGGACTTCACCGGCGGTCTGTTGAACTTGGGAGGGGTGTCGTTCGAAGGTGACGGTTCGCTCAAGGTCGTTCTGACGGATTGGGATGCCGGCTGGCTTGACGAATTGGAGGGGCTGCAACTCTTCAATTCCGATAACGTTAACTGGCTCAACGACGAGCTGATAAGCAAGTTCAGCTTCTACGGCGTATCCGGAGAAGAGGAAACTGACCTCAGTGGTCAAGTTACCTTGGGGACGGATGGCAAGCTGGTGTGGAACCAGGGCGAGGTGGCGGACTACACGTGGATAACGAGTGACGAGAACAACACGTGGACAGCGGCGGGAGATGGAGCGCCGCAGAACTGGAACAACGGCGAGGGAGCCGGGACCTGGAGCAACAATGGGAGGACGAGAGCCCTCTTCAACGATGAGAACGGCGAAACGGTGACCGTATCGGGAGGAGTCAGGGCGTACGACGTCGAGGTGCAGAAGGGGACGTGGGAATTTGTTGTGGAGGGAAAAGACAACTCGCTCACAGTAGCCAACGGGATCACCGTGAGCGGGGGGAGCGTGCTCGCCCTGAGCGGAGGCGGAAAGGTGTCGACCGCGAACGTTGACCTGACGGGAGGCAGCCTTGAGTTGAAGCAGACGGACCTGAGCTTCTCGGGCAGCATCAAAGGAGGGGCCGGAACCCTGAGAGGCGACGGCTACGCGCTGTACAGCGGAGGCGGAGAGATGAGCTGGGGTGACTACACGGGCAAGTACGGCGAAAGAGTGCTGGGCGAAGGCGTGGGCTACGGAGCAGCAGCCGGCAAGGATGGACTCACCATCAGCGACGCGGTCACTCTGGACAAATCCTTCAAAGCCGCGGAGGGCGCGAGTGTGACCTTTGGCGGGGACGTGACATTGGGCGAGGGAGCAAGTCTCGTTGTGGGAGATGACGCGCAGATCGCGCTCAACGGAACCCTCGGAGGGGCGGTGCAAGTCACCCACGAAGGGACGCAGGGAGGCCAAGGAACGGTGACGACGAGCGTGGGGTATATCGAAACGTTCGGAGGAGACGAGACAATGAACTTCGGAGAGGGAGTAAGGCTAGCGGTCAACGGTCCAACGAACGCGGGCGAATGGGGCTGGGTGAAGAATGTGAATGTGCTGGGAGAGTTGGAGCTGACGGGGAATGAGGTGGTACTTCAGGGGACCAACGAGATAGGGAAGTTGGTGGCGCAGAACGCTGCGGGGAAAGTAACGCTGGATAGCGCCAACGTGTCGACAACACTCAAGGGAGACACGCAGATCAGCGCGATACTGGATGTGAGGGCCGGAGAGCTGGTCATCGGAGGCGAGGGAGACACGCAGACGACGCTCACCCTGATGGGAGGACTGACGGGAGGTGGCGGCACTATCAAGGGAGCCAACCTGACCTTTGAGGGGTCGGGTGCGGCACAGACGTGGGGAGGAGAGCTGCAGTTGAACGGAGCGCTGACGGTCAACGGAGGCGACCAGACGCTCAGCGGTGCGAATGTCACCGTGGGGTCGTTGGCAGTGAACGGGGGGACGCTCACCTGGACGGGAGGAACGATGACCGTGAACGGGAACGTCAGCACGAGCGGCGGAACCTTCCGGATTTCGTACACGGCGAATGAGTCGAAGCTGGCATGGGGGAATGCGACCATTGATGGAAGTCTCACCTTGACGGTCGACGGATTTACTGACGAAGCGATAGGCGATAATGGGTATGCCCTGTTCACGGACGGTGGATGGAAGGCAGGCTGGGAGGATCAGATCATCGTGGTAGGGAAGACAGCGGAAGGCAGTGATCTTGAAATCGACAACGCCGGACGGCTCGTGAAACTCGCGGTTGGGGAGGCTCTGTATTGGCCGGGCAACGGGACGGACACGGAGCTCGCGTGGGGCGATGGCGGGGGCAACGAGTGGGCGACGGCGGGAGACGCGGCGCCATCCGTAGGCTGGACGAAGAACAGCCCCGTGTATCTGGGCGCGACCGGGAACGCCACCGTCACTCTGCAGGACTCCTCTATCATCGCGAACAGCATCACCTTCAGTGCGGCAACCGGAGCGGATAGCGAGGGCTACACCTTCACCTCCGATCAGGAGAGTTCGGCCCTCGTGGTGAAGAACAACCTGACCAACGTTGACCAAAAGGAGGTAGCCGTGAAGGCCACCTTTGACGAGAAGGTGAACGTGCATGTGCAGGGAGATTTCCTCGGCAAAGGAGCAGCGACCAGCTACACCTTCAAGAAGAAGTTGGCGGTAGATGGTTTGATGCAGATATGGGGCGGAACCACGGTGGAATTGGATGAAGGAGGAGAAGTGGGAACCTTGGATGTCTCGTGGAACTCAAACGGAACAATCAAGTTGGGGGGAGATCTTGTCGTCGGGAACTGGAACTTCAGGGACGCAGGCGCGCATGGAGGGCACCATTCAACGTTTGAAAAGACAGGAGACGCCGAGGAAGTGTTCCTGAATGTGCACAGCGTAACGGAGTGGAGAGGTGGATCAGAACTCTCAATGACAGGCAATGGCGGGACTCTCTCCCTCGGTGAAGGAGTCGGCATCAAGAGCAGCACGGGAGTTCTGACCTTCGGCGGGACGACAGCCTTCGCCGTGGGCGGGAGCTATGCGGCGGTGGACGGAGGCAGCATGGTGTTCAATGTGGATGCGACGGCGGGGATGAATGTCGAGGTAGGCAGCGGGTCGAGCATCACCGTCAACGGCGGAAAGACGCTCTCTGCCGGTGGGGCGGTCGAGATGGTCGATGGCACGTCCATCACGTTGGGCGCGGGAGCGAAGTTGACCTCGGGTGGAGCCCTCACGTTGGGATCCGGCACCGGGACGCTCAACATCACCGTCGGAGACAACTTCGAGGATGCCATCCTGAGCTTCGGCGGATTCTCCGGCGATGGTTCGCTCAAGATCGTGCTGTCGAATTGGAGCGACTGGAATGAGGCGCACAATAGTCTGCAACTCTTCGCAGGCGACTCTAGCTGGCTCAACGACGTGTTGAGTAAGTTCAGTTTCTATGACGGAGAGGGCGCAGAGTTGGAAGAGGTGCAGCTGGGAGTGGATGGCAGACTCACGTGGGGAGGGGCGAGCCCCGAGCCACCACCGCCGGGAGCGGATCCGTTCACGAGGCTTGTATACGATGACGATTCGCTTCCCAATGAGGCGGGACAGGTCGTGGACGGCAACAAGACGGTCGAGGTAGCCTCCGGAGCTGTTGCGGCGTTGACGCTCACCAGTGGCAATCTGCAGATTAAGGGGACCGGAACGGCGAGCACCTCCGAGTATGCGCTGGCCGGATTGAAGGATGCAGATTGGAGCAATCTGGATTCCGTCTACCTCTCCGGGAATGGATTCTTCACGGATGGCGGCTGCTTCAGCGTGCATCACCCGAAGACCATCTACATCAAGGGCGCGCAACTCTACATCAGCGCCTGGAGTATTGCTGCCGGCAATGATCCCGCATTTGATGAACTCGACTTGAGCGACGCGAAACTCGTGATAGGACCGAGCACGGGAGGTCATACACAGATAGGCACCGGCGATGCGGGGGCTGCGATCTGCGTCGGGAGACCGACGAAGGTGGACACCCTGGAGATACGCGAGGGAGACGCCAGGATCAACTACTTCCTCTCCACTTACACCGGGGACATGAGCTTCACGGTTAACTCCGTTGATGCGGCGGATTACGGTTTAACGCTGGGCGGCAATAATGAAAAATTCGTCTTTGAAGTCACTCAGGGAGGGACGCTCAAGAGTTTGACGTCTGCGGGAACTAACGTGGTCTCGCTGGCTGCCGGGGGAGCTCTGGAATTGAAGGAAGGAGCCTCGATCGGCGGAACATTGAGACTGGGTAGTGGAGCGAATCTGACGGTGGGCAGCGGGACACTGACGGTGGGGACGGTGGACGCGAGCGCGGGCAATGCTTCGCTGACGCTGACCATGGCGGGGGACGGAGGGAATCTGAGCATCACGAGTTTGAATCTGGGGGAAGAAGGAGCCAAGCTGAGTATCACGCTGACGGGGTATGACACATGGAATGCGGATGGAAGCAAGAAGGCGTATCAGCTCTTCAATACAGATACCTTCACGTCGCTGTGGGGGGCTCTCGGTGGCGATGGCAGCAAGGAATGGAGCGAGTTCTTCGATATCCAAGTCGATGGGAAAACGCTCCAGAACCTCGCTTTGAATGAGCAAGGTCAGCTGACCTGGGGCGATGTTGAGTCGGATCTGATTGTGCACAATACATCTGACTGGAGTAATTTTGTGGGGGATCCGACGCAAAACGCGAAAGGTAAAACTGTCATCATTGACCAGAACGCGGAGCTCTATTTCCCCGATAACAAGGATGCCGACTCGGTCGTCGAGGCAAACTTGGTGCTGAAAACGGATCTGACGATCAACAATGGTTACTCCGGGCGAGAGTATGCCTACGTGTTCAACGGCGATTTCTCGTCAGACCCAAGCGCTGAAAGTACTGATTTCAAGATGGTCGAGGGGACGATTCACCATCAGCATTGGAAATTCACAGGAGACATGAGTGGGTGGAACGGGAATTTCCTGATCACGGCCGGAGGAGGAAACGATGTGTTGGAGTTCTCCGGGGAAAACTTCCGATCGTTCACAGGCAATATAACGCTTACGACTTCCGGTTCCAGCACGCTCCTCGTCGACGGTGTGGAACTCAAGGCCGGTCAGATTAACGCTGACAAGCTGGAAATCAGAGGAGAGTCCACCCTCAGCGGAACTTCGGTCAACATCACCGGCGAGACGACGGTGAGCGAAGGGGCTTCGCTCACGCTGGGCAACAACACGCAGGCCACGCTCACCACGCTCACCTTGGGCGGTGATGCCACCTTGGGCGTGTCGGGCAGCGCGCAGTTGAACATCGGGAGCATCGCGAACAATGAGCATACACTGACCATCAATTTGAGCGATCTGAATTGGGCAGACGACAGTTATCAACTGTTCACGGGAGCGAACACGGACTTCACTTCTCTGGTGGAATCCGGAGCTCTCGTCTTCAGCGGATACGACGGCGTGGAGCTGAATGCTGACGGCACGCTCACGTTGAAGGGAGACGTGCCCCCCGGACCGTCGGGAGATCAGGACTACATCTGGACGGGGAGCGGCGCGACCGTGACGCTGGGAGACACCATCGCTGATGGTGTAGAAGGATGGTCTGAGTACGGAGCCGTGGACAGCACCAAGAGTGTGGCTCTGCAAGGGAGTGCAGCGGGCGGCGTCACCGTCACCGTGGATGGCGGAGAGGACGCGACGGTGGCCATGAAGTCGCTCTCCGTGGGAGACGGCAAAGGCACGACGACGTACACCTTCGCAGCGGCGGGAGAAACCGCACAGACGCTGAATGTGAGTGAAGGAATAACCGTCTATGACAGCACGACATTCGGCGCGAATGTGAACGTGACGGCGGGCGGGACGCTGACGGTGGTGAAAGGCGCGACTCTCACCATGGATGCGGAGAGCTCGTTTGCCGGAGGCATCGAGTTGGGGGGCAACCTGACGCTCAACAAGAAAATCAGCGTGGGAGATGAAGGCACGATCAAGTTCGTTGGCGGTACGTTGACGTACGGAGCCGAATTTGAGGGAGCCGACCTGAGCAAGAAGGTGGACGACAAAGGCAGCACGGATGTCGTGAAGGTGTCCGTGGGGAAAGAAGCGGTTGGGGTGACGTGGGGAGTGGTCGGTGAGTCTCTGGCGGACAATGGAGGCTTGAGGCTTGCGCTGGATAAAGGCGTCGAGAAGTCCGGCGATGGCGAGTTCACGTTGGCGTGGACGGACAGCGGTACGGAGGAACACGGAGGTGACCTCACCGTGAACGAGGGAAGCTTAACACTAGAGGTGGAAGGCTCAACCGTGCTGACGGGGGCGGTCACCGGCGAGGGTACGCTCAAGATTGCGGGCGGACAGGTAACGCTGAGCAACGAGGAGAACACCGTGAAGAGCATCGAGGTGGGTAGCGGCGCGACGTTGAAGGCGGGCAATTCGAAAGCCCTAGGTGGCGAGGGCGCCACTCTTACGCTCTCCGGCGGTACGCTGGCGGCGGAGGGAGCGCTGACGGTGGTCGGTGATGTGACAGTGGGAGCCGATTCGAAGGTTGCCGGGGATCTGACCCTGAGCGGGAAGATCAGCGGCGAAGGAACGACCCTGACCGTCGCGAGCGAAACGAAGGCGACCATCAGCGGGAGTCTCGCCGACTTCAAGGACGGCACGCTGGGGACGCAAGGAGGGGCGAGTTGGACGCTGTCCGGTGACGCCCTGAAAGGTGAGGTGACGACGAACGTGAGCGGCGCGGGAAGCATCATCTTCGACAGCGCGAGCAACGTGACGTACAGCGGCGAGGTGAGAGACGGAGGAACGACGCTGGTGAATGGGGGTGCGGGTCAACTGACCATCACCACCTCCGGCAATGTTTCACCGGATGCGAAACTTCAGACGCAAGAAGGAAAAGGAGCCATCGTGCTGGGCGCCAAGGACAAGTCGGTGACCTGGGCAGGACGGACCGTGACCGGGAATGGTGAACTGACGCTCAGCAACGTCACGCTGACCAACGGCATGAACCTCGGCGGCAGTACGCTCAACATCGTCACGACGGGAGATGTGTCTCTCGGAGGCATGGCGATGGATGGCGTGAAACTGGGGACCGTGACCGTGAACGCCGGCGACACCGTGAGCGCCCTGAATGGGACGATGACGGCGAGCGAGACCGATCAATTCACGCTGTTCATTGGCGAGAACAATGTGGAGGCGGTGAGCAAGGCGCGCGTCGGCGGCGAGGAGGGAGAGAATTCTGCGCTCTTTGAAGGCACGGAGGACAGCGAGTTGACCCTGAAGGTGGAGAAAGCGGACGCCTTGAGGCTGGACTTCACGAACAGCGCGCTCATAGACACCCTCGAAGCGATCAGGGAAGCGCAGACGGATTTCCTCTTGCACATCGTTGAGAACGGAACGCTGGAGATGGATAAGGATCTGTGGAGCGGAATCAAGGGGAGGACAAAGAATGCCGACAACTTTGAGCTGCTCAAGAACCTCGGGTTGGAGATCGTGGGAGTGGAAGGCGGCGACATCCGCCTCGAAGCGACCAAGGAGCTCAACGTGTACCTCGTGACGAGTGAGGAGGGATGGACGAGCGACTCGGTGGCGGTGGGAGGCGAGAATGGAGACCCGGCTTACAAGAGCGGCTACGGGGTGCTGGATTACCGGGATGTGACGGCGCTGGACAAGGGCAAGACGTTGACGCTGACCCTGACGGGAGAAGCCACGAGGGATAACGGGGCGACTCAGGCCGAGGTGGATGCGGGAGGAGCGATCGTCCACAACCTGGTGGGTCTGGAAGGCTCCGCCTTGGAGGTGAAGAACGGCGACGGAGGGGACAAGAAGCTGGTGCTGGACAACACGAGTCCTGCGAAGTCGTCGGACGGCGTACTGCCGGAGGATTTTGACGACCGGGTGGGACAGAACACCACCTTCCAGGGATCCATCTACGCCGAAAGGGGAGTGGATGTGGAGAAGATGGGAGCCGGGACGCTGACGGTGGGAGGCAACTACAAGCTGGATGAGGGGACGACGACTCTCACGGGAGGAGCGCTCGTGCTCAACGGCTCGAAGAACGAGATGGATGGACTGGCGTTCAGCTACGATGAGGAGCCTGCAAGTGGGAAGCGCGGACTTGAACTCAACGGAGGCATGACGACGATTGGCTCCATCAGCGAGGAGGGTTCCGTCACCGATGGCAACAAGGTGACGCTCAACAGCGACGTGAGATTGACCCTCACCGGGGAGAGCACGCTGGAAAGCACGGTCATCGGCGGCGATGGCAGCGGCACGGTGACGCTGGCGCAGAACGGCACGGGCGATAACGCCACGGGTGCGAAGCTGACGCTGGACAACGGGGCGAAGCTCTCCGGCGTGGGAGTGAATCTCGGAGGGGACAAGACGGTGTTGGATATAGGAACGGTCGGCGCCGATGTGACCCAATTGAATGGCAGCGGCGCTCTCAGGAGCAACGGCAGCAAGTTGGCAGTGGGCGGAGGCACGTTCTCCGGCACGCTGGGAATGACTCCCGGGGGAGAGAACTTTGATGAAAACACCCTGGAGGTGAAGGATGGAGCAAGCTTCACGCTGGACAACGCGAAGAGTGTGGATGGGGCGGCATGGGATGTGAACCTTGGAGACGGGGCGAGTCTGACCGTGGACGTGAGTAATAAAAAGCCCGTCGGCAATGGGGGTGACCAACTGACGCTGGGCGAGATCGACCTGGGCGGAAGCGACTCGAGCCTGACGATCAACTACGGCACGAATACGTTTGACTCGGAGCTGGTGACAGGAACAATCACCGAAGGAGACGGTAAGCTGTGCTTGCAGAGCGATGGCAAGGTGGTGGATGGGACGGTAAGAACCGGTTTCTCGATCAACTTTGGAGTGGGGCCGAAGCAAGATGACTTGCAGAAGTGGGTCAACGAGCACGTCCTGTTCACCGGGGAGCTCACGAACTTCCTCGCAAATCTGAAGGCATCCGTGGATAGCGATGGAGTCATCACAGTTACCATCACGAAGGAGAATCAGAACCGGTTTGAGCAGACGCTGCCCAACATGAGCAAGAATGCGCAAGCGGGTGCGACGATGGTGTGGGATTCGCTCCGGGATAAGTCGACGGATGAGCTCTTCCTTAATGCCCTCCTGAATCAGTCGGATTACGCGAAGATGGCCTACGCGCTCATCGACCTGAATGACAAAGACGACAAGGCGGGGCTGGAGAAGGCGCTCGCGGCGGTGGCGGGCTCGTCGACGTCGGTACTCGCGCCGGCGATGGCGGAGGATATGCACCGGCAGTTGACGGCGATCCGCAACCGCACGACGACGATGGGCGCCGAGCAACACTTTGACAACTACGATGTCTTCCCGCTCGTACACGCCTGGCTCAATGCCGAGGGAGCGTACCGCAAACTGGATGCCGACGGCTTTGCCCCGGGCTACACGCTCAATAGCTGGGGCGGCACGGTGGGTGCGGATATGGATGTCTCGCCGCGCACGACGGTGGGACTCGCGCTCACGGCGATGTACGGAGACCTCAAGACGGACGCGGCAGACTCGGGCAAAGGCGACATGGATACGGCGTACGTGACGGGATTCGTGAAGAGGGCGAGCGGGGCGTGGATACATACGCTCGTTCTGAGCGCCGGTCTGGCGGATGTGAATCTGAAGCGGACGGTGACGGTGGGCAGCGGGGCGTCCTACACGACGAAGGGAGATACGGACGGCTACGCGCTGGGAGCGCTGTATGAAGTGGGCTACACGAAGCTTCTGAACAAGGCCGGGACGCTGGCGATCCAGCCGGTGGCCAACGTGGAGGTGAGACACGTGGGCATCAACGGATACACGGAGAAGAACAGCGACGCCGGACTCACGGTGGACGACATGGACTACACGGTGGTGACGCTGGGAGCCGGCGCGAGGATGCAGGCAGTGGTGGGAGAGAACGCGTGGAACCGGTACTCGGTGCTGGAAGGACGCTTGCTGGTGAAGGGAGACTTGGGAGACCGGTCGGGAGCGGTGAACAACGCAATGTTCGGCAAAAAAGGAGAGGTGGAGAGCGCGGAGGTGGGAGCCATAGGCATCGAGGCAGGCGTGGGTCTGACGATACCGCTGGGCTCGCAGATGGGCAGCCTCTTCATCGACGGATCGGTGGAACTGCGCGAAAACCAAACCAGCTTCGACGCAACGCTGGGCTACAGAATCAGCTTCTGACGAAGCGTGATTCTGTAGCCTATGTACGATTTACGATTTACGATTTACGATTTACGATTTACGATTTACGATTTACGATTTACGATTTACGATT